>CAZRXE010000058.1:0-6811 GCA_964603695.1 uncultured Heliomicrobium sp. | reverse complement strand
ATCCGCACGCTCCGCCGGCAATCAAGCAGGAGGATTCGCAAACCTTCGTCAGCATCGAAAGCCTGCGGAAAAAAACGCGGATTCGTATTTCTCTGATTGCCGTCGCCGCCGTGCTGATTCTGCTGTCGCTGGCTTATTTGCTGTGGCTGCAACGTGACAAGAACGCCATTACGCAAAGGCTGTCCGCGCCGTCGCCTTCTCCCATCAACGAAATCGCGTCGGTTGAGAAATTGCGGTATTGGTTTGAGCTTGAACCGCCAAAGTCATATGTCACGAATCCTCAATTTGTCACGAACCCTCAATTGACTTCGAAACAAGGCGTCAAAATACATTTGAAATCCCAGGAAGATGGTTATTTGTATCTTTTTGCTCTGGACGAGAAAAATCGTCTGACACCTTTTCTAAAAGGCCGGGCGATCAAGTCGAATAGTGAGTTTACTTTTCCGGAGGAGAATTGGATAGAAGGCGTCAAGCCAAATGAAAAAATGCGCATCAGCGTACTTTGGGTGACCAGAGAAGTTGAAAACCCTGATGACTTGGCCCTGTCAGTGGCTCAGGAAAAACCTCTTACGGAAAGAACTGAATTTCTGAAATCTGCGGCTCGGACAGAGCGACTGACAGCCCTGGTTGGCGGAAATTTTCCCGACAAAATTGAAGACATCAAAGGAGGCGGTACGCCGTTTATCAGCGTTTGGGCTAGGAACAGCAGCCAACCTTTAGTTTTTGATTTGGTCTTCGAATCCGTCCCGAAGTGAGAGAAATCGGATGCACATGAAACTGACAAGACAGATTCTGTTGGTCGTGGTTTTTAGCGCCTTGGCTATCTGTTTGTCGTCTCACCTCAATTTTTGGGCGTGGGTTGATGCCCAGGGAATCAGAATCAGACCGGGGAGTAACACTCCTGCGACAAAGAAAACCACTCCACGGCCATCGTCCAAATCAACCGTGAAGCCAACTCCATCGCCGACACCAAAAACATTGTCCACGCCGACCCCGGTCAGTTTGCCTGAAATCGCTTCCAGCCCACGTCCGCGTCTGGTAGGTTTTTTCAGATGGGAAGGGACTTGGTTTTTTCCAAATCCACTGTTGATTGACGAAACGAAGGTTCCGAAACCGCCGCCGCCATTGATTGAGGCGTTTAACTTCAAGACATTGACGATGGACAGGCGGGAAAACCCCACGCAGGAAAGCGTCAAATCCGCCAGGTTTTACCGTGAGTACATCAATGACAACGTTTGGCTGGAGCTGGTGGAGATTCCCGCCGGGGAATTCATGATGGGAACAAGCAAAGGGGAAACAAACAAAGACCAAGAAACCCAGATGGAACGTCCTGCACACAAGGTTTCCGTCCCAAAATTCTGGATGGGGAAATTTGAAGTGACTCAGGAGCAATGGCGGGCGGTTGCCGAGCTGCCCAAAGTGAAAATCAATCTGGAAGATCAGTCGGCTTTCAAAGGGGACAAAAATCTGCCCGCCGAAAGAATTACCTGGGACGAAGCCGTGGAGTTTTGCGCTCGTTTAGCCGCAGCCACCGGCAGGGAATATCGTTTGCCGACCGAGGCTGAATGGGAATATGCCGCCCGCGCGGGAACAACCACCGCATTCGCTTTTGGCGAAACCATCAACACGGGCATTGTGAATTATGACGGGAGCCAACCTTTTTGGACTTCTCAAATCAAGACGGAAGGACGCCGGAAAACAGTCGCGGTGGGAAGTCTTGGAAAAGCCAATGCATTTGGATTGTTCGATATGCACGGCAATGTCGTGGAATGGTGTCAGGACAGATGGCATCCGAACTATGACGGCGCTCCCAGGGATGGCTCCGCCTGGATGAGCGGAAATGCCGGGCCGGTGGTTCGTGGCGGTTCTTATGAAGACGCCGCGCCTGATTGTCGGTCTGCAAGGCGCGTGAGTTATGGCACCGGTCAGGTGCGGCGCAAGGATCAAGGCTTTCGGATCGCGGTCGGCAAACCTTTTTGACGGCTTCTTTGGTCGGCGATTTTTGCCGCGAAATGCCTGAATTGATTGGCCAATGGCCAAATTCAAATTTCATATCGCAAATGGAAAATAAGCAGCCGGATGTTGTCCGGGACGTGAAACTTGCAATGAAAATTTATATTGTCAGCTCCGGCTGCTTTCTGGATAATGCCGGCCTTTCAGTTCCGACCTGTTCGCCCCGATCTTTCCACAAGTAAATTTTATGTTGGCGAATGGAACCCTCCTGCAAACCCGCTATCTGATAAAACGCACGCTGGTGCAAGGCGACACCGCGATTATTTACGAAGCCGAGGCCACGCATCTGGAACCCGCCGCCGTGGAGATCAAGGAAACATTTTCCCGCTCACCTGAAGATCATAAACGCTTTCAACAAGAAGCCGCTGCCTTGGCAAAGCTGCAACATCCGGCGTTGCCGAAAATCCTGGATTCTTTCATCGAAGGCGACAGCCAATTTCTGGTCGCCGAATTCATTCGCGGCCCAAGTCTGGCCGAACTGTTGAACATAGATGCAAAACCATTTGCCTGGAGGCAGGTGGCGGACTGGGCTGACAGGCTGCTGGACGCGCTGAATTACCTGCACGACCGGCGACCGCCGATTTTTCATCGCGGCATCAAACCGCAAACGCTGAAGCTGACGCCGCAAGGCGGGTTGTTCCTGGCGGATTTGAGCTTTGGCGTTGCGGCGTCGGGCAGGCTTCAGGCTGAGGCTTTGAATTATCTGCCGCTGGAACAGTTGAACGGAGAGGTTACGGATGCGCGCGGCGATTTGTACTCGCTCGGCGCGACGTTGCATTTCCTGATGTCGGGCCAATTGCCGGACAACGCCAAAATCCGCGCGGATGTCTTGCTTTACAACGTGCCAGACCCGCTGATTCCGCTGCACGAACTTGATCCGCAAGTGCCGCAAGCAGTGGCCGAGGTGATTTTTCGCGCCTTGTCGCTTGACCGTGAAGCCCGCTTCCAAAACGCCAACGCCATGCGTGAGGCTTTGCGGCAGGCGCTACAGGCGGGCGAAAACCCTTCCGTCGCGGAGGATTCAGAGGAGGCGAAACGCCGCCGTCAGGTGGAAGAGCGCAAGCTTCAAATTGAAACCGAGCGCAGGCGTCAGCAGGAAATAGCCGCCAACGAGCAGCGCGAAACCGAACAGCGCCGGCGGGATGAAGAGAAACGTTTTCTTGCCGAACAGCGCCGCCGCGAAGAAGAACAACGCCATCGCGAAGCACGCCAACGCGACCTCGAACAGCAACGCAAACAATCTGAAGAACGCCGCCGTCAGTTGCAACAAAGCCGCCGTCAGGCAGCGTTGCGCGAATTGGAAGAAGAACGGCTCCTGGATCAACAGCGGCTGGAACTTGGCCGGGCTGGAAAATCGCTTCGGACGGAGGCAGCGAAGTCGGAAGAAGCGCGAAAGGGCAGGGAAGAGAAACCTCTGCCTGTCGAAGTCTCGGTTGAGGCGTTTCCGCCGAAAAAAAACACCGGCGTTCCGCCACCGGCGCTGAAGCCGAAAGCTCAAAATGCTCGTTTGCCGCGCGCGCGTTGGGCAGCGGCGGCGGTCAGTGTTTTGGTGATCTTATTGGTTTTCTGGCTGTGGCAGCAAAGCGAAACCAAAATGGCTTCGCAACCATTGCCGCCCGCGTCCGCGCCGACCAGACCCACTGCTTCGCCTTCGCCCGCGTCCGAACAGTTGCAGTATTGGTTTGAGCAATTCATCGGCGGTCAGTCACTGGCCTTTGCGAATCACGAACTGCCGGCGGCGCGGGAATTCAAGCTTCATTTCAAATCCCGCGCAGACGGTTATTTGTACTTGCTGGCGCTGGACGGACGCAGCGGACAATTGACTGCGTTTTTGCCCGGCGGCGCGCGACTGGAGGCCGGACGTGAATTCATCTTTCCCAACGGACAAAGGATTCGCGGTCTGGCGGCGGGAGAACAATTGCGGTTCACGGTGGTGCTGTCGCGCAATCAAATAGAGAACTTCGACGCGGCGGTCAGTCAGGTGAAATCGCAACCCGACCCGATCAAATCGCTTCAAGCTCAACTCGGCGCAATTTCGCCCGGCGGCATTGAAGATTTCAGCGGACGCGGCACTCCGGCCAACGTCGTCAGCAACACGGAAAGTCTGCAGCCTCTGATTTTCGACATCAACTTGAAATTTGCCGGCAACTGAAACCCGCAGACTCGTCAGGAAGATTCCTTTCATGAAAACCCAGACACATTTTCGGCAAATCGTTGTTCGCAGCGCCTGGACACTGTGTTTCCTATTCGCGTTAGGTTCGTGGTGGCTCAGCGCCGCGCAAAAGCAAGGCGGCGTGATCCTTGTTCCCGAACGAAAGACTCCAAGACCCAAAGCCGTAAAGGTCGCTGGAAATCCTGTTGCCAAGCCGACGCCGGTTTCGTTGCCGGAAATTGCGAACGGTTCTTCCATCACGCTTGCGCCAGCTTTGGTTTTAGCGCCGACAGCGCCGCCTGTGCTGACGTTGGAGGCCGACTCCCTTCCACCCGCGCCTACGGCTGGCAAAGCTCCGAAAACCATTGCGCCGGTGGTGGAAACGATCCGCTTCAAAACGGCGCTTTTCGACAGGCGAGGCAAGATCAAGGACGAGCCGGAAAAGACCGTGAAGACATTTCGCGAACCGCTGGATTCGGACATCTGGCTGGAGTTAGTGGAAGTTCCCGGCGGCATTTTCACCATGGGCGCGGCGTCCGGCGAACTTGGCCCGGAATCCGAACGCCCGCTGCATCAGGTGAAAGTCGCTCAATTCTGGGCCGGCAAATACGAAATCACGCGGGAACAATGGCGCGTCGTCGCGCAGTGGCCGAAGGTCAAAATTGAACTGAAGCCAGATCCGTCGTCTTTCAAAGACGACGATAAGCTGCCTGTGGAAACCGTCTCCTGGTTTGAAGCGCAGGAATTCTGCGCCCGGTTGGAACGTAGAACCGGCAGAGCATATCGCCTGTTGACCGAAGCGGAATGGGAATACGCCGCCCGCGCCGGAAGCTCTATGCCGTATGCTTTCGGCGAAACCATTACGCCGGCCATAGTCAATTACAACGGCAGTCATCCTTACTGGAAAACGCAGGGCATAGGCGAATACCGCGAGAAAACCATTCCGGTCGGCAGTCTGGGGCGCGCCAACGCTTTCGGGTTGTTCGATATGTACGGCAACGTCTGGGAATGGTGCCAGGATCAATGGCATACGAATTATCAAGGCGCGCCGACGGACGGCTCTTCGTGGGAAGGACAGGAGCAGGCGTTCAACATTGTCGAACAAACGCTGGTCGTTTTGCGGTCGCAGAGCGTTCCCGATGACCTGCTGACCAAACTGCGGCGGCTCAAGGATTATGTTTTTGTCGGAGAAGAAAAGATTCTGGCGCGGCTGAAAACCGAAATCGGCGAAGAGCAAACGCTGAAGTTTAGCGGCCAGATTTTGAAGCTCTCTCACTGGGATCGTCCGCGCGTCATTCGCGGCTGTTCGTGGGTGGATGCGGCCGTCAATTGCCGTTCGGCCTTTCGCATTGATTACGGTCATCCGACACTGCGCCGCAACGATCAAGGTTTTCGCGTGGCCGTCAGCAACGTCTTTTAACCGGCTTGAGTGCCGAGCTTGATCGAAAAAGCGCCCGCCGCGAAACAGTCACGGCGGGCGCTTTTTGATTGGCGGCGATCAAGGCAATTAACTCAAACCGCGAATGGAAACCAGCATGCCTTTCAAATTGCTGGTTGCGTCAATGGCGGCGGTCGGTTCGTGGCCGCAATGCATCATGCAATCCTGGCACTTGGAATTGCCGCTCTTGCGTCCGTAATTGTTCCAGTTGGTTTCTTCCATATATTCCTTGAAGCTTTGGGCGTAGCCGTCGCTGAACATATAGCAGGGTTTTTGCCAGCCGAAGATGTTGTAATTCGGACTGCCCCAGGGCGTGCATTCATAATCAATCTCGCCCATCAGGAATTTCAGGTAGAGCGGCGATTGGTTGAAGACCCATTTCTTGCCTTTTTTCGATGAAAGCGGCGCGAGCACCTGACGAAACAGCGCGTTGGTTTGTTGGCGCGAGAGGAAGTGATCCTGATCCGGCGCTTTCTCGTAGCTGTAGCCGGGCGCAATCGTCATCCCATCCACGCCGAGTTCCATCAGCATATCGAACATTTCGTGCAAACCTTCGGCGGTTTCGCCCTCGAAGACAGTGGTGTTGGTGTTGACTCGAAAGCCTGCGGCTTTGGCCTTTTTGATGGCGCTGACGGCGATGTCGAAAATGCCGTCGCGATCCACCGAATGATCGTGGCGCTCTTTCATTCCGTCCAGATGCACGTTGAAGGTCAGATAGGGCGAGGGTTCAAAGCGGTGCAGGTTTTTTTCGATCAGGATGGCGTTGGTGCAAAGGTAAACGAACTTTTTGCGCTCGACCATGCCTTTGGCAATCACTTCGATTTCGGGATGAAGCAGCGGTTCGCCGCCAGCAATGGTGACGACCGGTGCGCCGCATTCGTCAATCGCTTTGAAAGCCTGTTCGGGCGACATGTTCTTTTTCAAAATCTCGCCCGGATATTGAATCTTGCCGCAGCCGACGCAGGCCAGATTGCAGCGAAAGAGCGGTTCCAGCATCAACACCAGCGGGTAACGTTTATTGCCTTTGAATTTTTGTTTGAAGATGTAGCCGCCCACACTCAGGGCTTGGCGCAATGAGATAGCCATAGCGTTCCTTACGTCTCTCCTTCTGAATTTGGAAACAATTTGGTTCGTAAAAGCAGGCGGATGCTACCACAGGCGTCGGTGAAGAGAAAAATCCATTTCCGCTCGCCTTTGCTATCCGGCTG
>CAZRXE010000057.1:0-1559 GCA_964603695.1 uncultured Heliomicrobium sp. | reverse complement strand
CTTCTGCCGGTTCATCGCGCCGCCTCTCGACAACACTAGCTCAATGGCAAACCGACAGACCTTCCCGGGTATTGCGCATCCACCTTCCCGCTTATGCCCGCCGCATCTACGTCAAGACTTTTCGTGCAGGTATTGGACTTTGAAGATACTTGCCTTCTCACCCAGTCTCGCCGCCTCGTATGCGATTTCTATTCGTCAGGCCAGCGTTTTGCCTGCGGCTTCCTTCGGATTCCACCTCGCGATGGCCCCCCTTGCCGTCCGGCTAACGATTCCCCCTGCCGGGGTCGTAAGGGACTTTCACCCTCAAGTGAATGCGCCCTGCCGGGCGCACCAAAAAAAGGCCGGTCGTAATGACCGGCCTTCATAATTTTCAGGATGCTTCAGATTCGTTTAGCCGCAGTTGGGCGGGAAGACAGGGATTTTGAAGGTGGAGGATTCCGCCAAGCGCAATTTATGCAGGTTATGCCCTTGATTGAAGGCTGTAGGCGAAGCTGCCGCCGCCGAGTTGAAGTTGATGACCGCACCGAGCAACGGCGCGCCGCTGTAGTTATACAACTTCATCCAGCCGCTGCGACCGCTCGGCACAATGGTGGTGAAGCGCGGAGCCGTGCGCGGCAGTGAGTTCGTGATGATGAATTTGACTTGGCACTTGCTGTCGCTGAAGGTAAAGCTGGAAGCTTTTTCCGCATCGTCATAAAGAATGCCGGCAATCGCACCGATGGAATCCGTTCCGATGCCCAGATTGCCGGAAACGCGATTAAGAATGAGCATGGTTTGATTTCCATCCACGCTGCTCGGCAGGTTGTCAATTGCCACGGTTTGCGGCAGTTGGTCATACTGCCTGCCATCAAAAACCAAATCTGCGGTACTCATCGTGTTGTCACAGTTGGGAGCTTGGAGAGCCGCTATGGACTCAGCCCCCAAATTAGCTTGATGACCGGAAGAGAATTTGACGAAGACGTCGCCGATCAAGGCATTGTGGATGATCGGGCAGCCATTTTCGTCAATCGCCACGGCCACCACATAGCCCATTGTTCCCGGATCGAAATCCGAAGCGCGGAAACTGGAGGTTTGCCGAGCCGTCAAACAAACGATGCTGTCTGCCGGACTGCAAGTGTTGCCATCAACGAAAAACAAGTGAATGGCAATCGCTTTTTCGGCGGTGTTGGTAATGCTGATACGCGTGTTTTCCGTCGCCGGGCTGGTCGAACTGGAAGTGTAGACATTGTAAATCAATACCGAACCGGGTTTTTGATCGTTGGCAGCCGACAACGTTTTCGGCGCGCTTTGGTTGCCGGGGATCGGCACAATCGGAATGCCCGGATCAGCGGCAAGTGAATTGACGGCCAGCACCAAAAGCGCCGTCAGTGTGATGAAAAATGAGGAGAAATAGCGTGAGGTTCGCATTGCGTACGTACTCCTTTACAACAATTGTTTTCGACAATTGGGTGATTATCAGTTCTATAACAATTTGTAACTTCGTAGATCGTGAGGATCTGTTCGAAGTCAATGAACAGTGATTCGCGGAGGGCACAATGACAACCTGTGGGCTTTTCGCT
>CAZRXE010000056.1:0-6288 GCA_964603695.1 uncultured Heliomicrobium sp. | reverse complement strand
CGACTAATCAGGAGCACCTTTATGGGAAAGAATTATTTGTCGTTTTCCGCCGCCGTCATTTTGCAGGCGCTGGACAACGGCTATCAGTACGGATTCGACATTATGGACGTGACCGGTTTGCCTAGCGGCACGGTTTACCCGGCGTTGCGGCGGCTGGAAGAGGCACTGTACGTCAAATCAAAATGGGAAAAGCACGCCATCGCGCAGGAAGAAGCGCGCCCTCCGCGCAAGTACTACGAACTGACCCGCGACGGCAGAGAAGCGCTGGAAGAGGCGCGCAAGCGTTACCGCTTGCTGGAACAGGCGCAACCGCCCAAAGCCACTGAGACAAAACCGAAATCATCGCGCGCTTGAGGTGTCACCATGTCCGGCAAACCTCGCATTCCGAAAATTCATTTATCGCTGATCGCGCTGGTCGGAGTGATCGTGCCGCGCCGTTTGCGGGCTGACTGGCAGCAGGAGTGGGAAGCGGAGTTGCGTTCGCGCGAATTACTGCTGGCGGAGTGGGACAAGCTCGAGGGGAAAAACAAACTGGACTTGCTGCGGCGCAGCCTCGGCGCGTTTTGGGATGCGCTGCTGCTGCAACCGCGCAGATGGGAGGACGAAATGATGCAAGACTTGCGTTACGGTTTTCGCGCCCTGCGGCGGCGCAAAGCATTCACGCTGGTGGCCGCGCTTTCGCTGGCGTTGGGCATTGGCGCAAACACCGCGATCTTCAGCGTGGTGGATTCGGTTCTGCTGCGCCCGCTGCCTTATCCCGGCGCGGAACGGCTGGTCAGAATCAACGCGGCGGAGTTGAAGCAACGCGACCAATGGGAAGGTTGGAATCGCGTGGGCGTGTCGCTGGCGGACTTTCGCCAGTGGCAGTCGCAAAGCCAAAGCTACGAGGAAATGGCGCTTTGCACAGGCAGTGGCGGTTACAAAACCGGCGAAGCAGAACAGCGTTATCTGGTGGGCAGTCGCGTTTCGTTGAATTTGTTTTCAATGCTTGGCGCGGAACCTGCGCTGGGGCGCAGCTTCAAGCCGGAGAATGAACAGCCCGACGGCGAGCGCGTGGTCATTCTGAGTCATGATTTCTGGGAAGAGCGTTACCAGGCCGATCCGAACGCGCTCGGCCAAAAAATCACCATCAACAATCAGCCGCACACCATCGTCGGCGTTATGCCGGCAAGCTTTCGCGATTATTTCGCGCGCGGTTTTTGGGACAACCGAGAACGTTTCGGCTCGCTGCAAGTGGAAGCGCCGACGCGCACGCAAATCTGGCTTCCTCTTTCCATCACGGACGAAGCCGCCACCTGGCACGGGCGCGGCGGCAATCGCCACGGCGCGTATCAAGTGTTGGCGCGCCTGAAACCGGGCGTGACGCGGCAGCAAGCGCAAACGGAACTCTCCGCGCTGACCGCGCAAATCGCCGAACGCTTCCCGGAATCGAATCACGATTTGGGTGCGGCGGTCTTCAGTCTGCACGAAGAAGTGACCGGTAGTTCGCAGCGCAAAATGCTGTTGCTGGCGGCGGCATTCAGTCTGGTGCTGCTGATTGCCTGCGCCAATGTGGCAAGCCTGTTGCTGGCGCGCGGCATTGAACGCGCCAAGGAACTGGCCATTCGCGCAACCTTGGGCGCGGGTTTCTGGCGCGTGCTGCGGCAATTGCTGACCGAATGTTTGCTGCTGGCGGGTTTGGGCGGCGGATTGGGAATGCTGTTGGCGTATGGGATGGTGATCGGCATCAAGCCGCTGATACCGGCGGACGTTCCGCGCGGCGACGCCGTCACACTGGATTCCCGCGCGCTGCTGTTCACGCTGGGACTGACGGTGTTGACCACGCTGCTTTTCGGATTGCTGCCCGCGTGGCAGGCAACGCGGCTGAATCTGACCGAAGAATTGAAAGACGCCGGACGCAGCGTCACCGAAAGCCGTCTTAGTCGGCGTTGGCGGCACGCGCTGATTGTCGGCCAGGTGGCGTTGACGATGATTTTGCTGACCGGCGCGGGTTTGGCGGCGCGCAGCTTCTGGCGCGTTTACGCCGCTGACCTCGGTTATGACACGGACAAGCTGGTGCGATTGCGCATCGCCTCGCCGCGCCCCTTCAACCGAGAAAGGCAAATGCGATTTGCCCCGAACGCCGAGGATGCGGCGGAACTCGATCAATACTGGCAACCGCTGCTGGCGCGCGTGCGGAGTTTGCCGGGCGTGGCGGACGCCGCTTTCGCCGGCGGTTCTCCGTTGCAAGGCACAGGCTTCGGCGTACAGATGCGCATTCCCGGCCACGTTCCGGCCAATCCCAAACTTCAACCGTTGATTCACGGCGACATCGTCAGCCACGATTATTTCCGGCTGCTAGGCATCAAGCTGCTGCAAGGACGCGATTTCAACGACGGCGACCGCCCGGATGCGCCGCTCGCTGTCATCGTCAACGAAACCTTCGCGCGCACCTACTTTCCGCAGCAACAGGCGGTGGGACAGACCCTGATGATTCATTCAGGGCCAGAAATCGAAACGCCCGCCAACATCGTCGGCGTAGTGACGGATGTGCGTGCGCGGCTCGACCGGCCAATCGAACCGCTCTATTACCAAACGCTGGAACAAAGCCCGCTGCGCGGCATGAGCCTGCTGGTGCGCGCCACGGGCGATCCGTCCGCGTTGACGGCTTCATTGCGCGACGTGGTGCGTTCGTTCAAACCCGCTTCCCCGCTTCCGCCTTCGCTCGATAAGCCGGTTGCGGTGAATGAGATTTGGGCGGGCTTCACGGTCAAGCCGCGTTTTTATCTGTCGCTGCTGGGCGGCTTGGCCGCGCTGGCGTTGTTGCTGGCGGCGACAGGCATTTACGGCACGCTGTTTCTGGCGATCAATCAACGCACGCACGAAATCGGCATCCGCCGGGCGTTGGGCGCGCAGGATCGCGATGTGTTGCTGCCGGCGTTGCGGCAAGGCGTGCTGCTGGCGCTGACCGGAATGGGAATCGGCCTGCTCGGCGCGTGGGCGCTGACGCGCTTCATTCGCGGCTGGCTGGTGGAAATCAGCCCGACCGATCCGCCGGCGTTCGCCATGGCGGCGGCCTTGTTGCTGCTGGTGACGCTGGCGGCGTGTTACGCGCCCGCGCGCCGCGCCGTCAAAGTGGATCCGCTGCGCTCCCTGCGCCACGAATAGATCGAAGGAGCTTCACCAATGCCGCTTTCGCATCGAACCGGACGACTGCCGGCCCAACCGCACCTGTGGCTGATTCGCTTCATCGGCTTGATCGTTCCGCAGCGTTTGCGCGCCGATTGGCGGCAGGAATGGGAAGCCGAGTTGCGCTGTCGGGAACTCTTACTGGCCGAGTGGGATAAGCTCAATTGGCAAACCAAACTGGATTTGTGGCGGCGCTCGCTTGGTGCGTTTTGGGATGCGCTGCTGTTGCAGCCGCAACGATGGGAGGACGAAATGTTTCAAGACTTGCGTTATGGCGTGCGAATGCTGCTCAAGCACAAAGGCTTCACGTCAATCGTCGTGCTGACGTTGGCACTGGGCATCGGTGCGAACACCGCGATTTTTACGATTGTGGATGCAGCGTTGCTGCGGGGGCTGCCGTATCAGGATTCGGAGCGACTGGTGCAGGTGTGGGAGACGCGGCGGCTGGGCGAGATCAAGCAGATGGATGCGTCATACCCTGACTATCTCGATTGGTCTCAGGCGACTGATGTTCTCGCGGGGCTTTGCGGTTATACGGGCTGGGACGGTTCGTTCACGCTCACCGGGCGCGCGGAACCGGAGCGCATTGAAGGCGCGCGCGTCACGGCAAATTTCTTCGCGGTGCTGGGCATTGCTCCGTTGGTGGGCCGCACCTTTCTGCCAGACGAAGACCGACCGCAAGCCGAGCGCACGGTGATTCTGAGTCACGGATTGTGGCAGCGACGTTGGGGCGGAGATCGCAACCTGGTCGGGCAACAGATCGTGCTGGACGGCGACGCTTACACGGTATTGGGTGTGTTGCCCTCGAATTTTCATTTTGCGCCGATGGGCAAGGCTGAATTGTTTGTGCCGTTGCGCCCCCTGCCTTTTCAAGTAAATCGGCGGTTCATGCACTGGCTGGATGTCATCGCACGGCTTAAACCCGGCGTCAGTCCGGCGCAGGCACAGGCAAAAATGAATGTGATTGGCGCGCGCATCGAACGCGAGAACCAAGATTCGCATACCGGCGCGGGCCTGAAGCTTGTGCCGTTGCACGAACAAATTATTGGTTCGGTCGGTTCATTATTGTGGGTATTGCTGGGCGCGGTCGGATTTGTGCTGCTCATTGCGTGCGCGAATGTCGCGCATTTGCTGTTGCTGCGGGCGATGGCGCGACGGCAGGAAATCAGCGTCCGGCTGGCTCTCGGCGCGACGCGCGGACGATTGGTGCGGCAACTGCTTTGCGAAAGCTTGTTGCTCACAATGCTCGGCGGCGCGTTGGGATTGATGTTGGCGACGTGGGACGTCAAGTTGTTGCTGGCCGCCATTCCCGCGGCACAGATGAACTCGATGCCGTACTTGCAAGGGCTGACGTTCAACGCGCGCGTGTTCGGCTTTACGGCGGCGTTGTCCTTGCTCACCGGCCTTGTCTTCGGTCTGCTGCCCGCGTGGCAATCTACAAAGGTGGATTTGCACACGATGCTCAAAGAGGGCAGTCGCAGCGTAGCCGGGGCGCACCGCCAACGATTGCGAAGCCTGTTGGTTGTCGCGGAAATGGCGCTCGCGCTTGTGCTGTTGGTTGGTGCCGGCTTACTCATCAAAAGCACGCTACGATTGCTCGATGTAAAGCTAGGCTTTCAGCCGGAGCGGTTATTGACGATGCAATTGGAATTGCCGCAGTCCCGCTATGCCACGGACGAGCAAACGAAAACCTTCCATCAACAACTGCTGCCCCGCCTCGCCTCCCTGCCTGGCGTCGTCGGGGTCGCTTCGGTCAACTGGCTGCCGTTGCAAGGCGGCCCCGTGGATTTGCTGCGCGTCGAAGGCCAACCGCCTCCTTTCGCCAGTGCAGTGCCGAAGGCCACCACGCACGTGGTGAGCGCAAACTACTTTCGCACAATGGGGATTGCCTTGCTTCGAGGCCGCGCCTTCACTGAAGACGATCACGCCGCCGCGCCCAAAGTAGTTGTCGTCAACCGAGTACTGGCCAACAAGCTTTTCGGGCAGGATGATCCGCTTGGGCGTCGTCTGTTATTTGAAGGCGGCGATTCGAAGCCCTCCGAAATCATCGGCGTTGTGGACGATGAGCGCGTCGGCGAACTCGATCAGGAAGCCGTGTCCGTTGTGTATCGCCCGTACCTGCAAGACCCCTGGAACAAGGTCAATTTGGTCATCCGTACTGCCGGCGAGCCGAGCAGCATCGTCAATGCCGTGCGCGGCGAAGTGCAGGCGTTGGACGCGAACCTGGCGCTTTATGACGTGGCGACGATGGAGCAAATGATCGCCGCACAACCCGCGACATTTCTGCGACGTTATCCGGCATTACTGCTGGGCATCTTCGCGGCGCTGGCCTTGCTGTTGGCCGCCATCGGCATTTACGGCGTCGTCTCGCACACGGTCAGCCGGCACACGCATGAAATCGGCATTCGGATGGCGCTCGGAGCCTCGCGCCGCGACATCCTTAAACTCGTTCTCGGACGAGGATTGACGCCGGCATTGTTGGGCGTAGTCGTTGGAGTCGTTACGGCATCGGCGCTTACACGGCTGCTGCAAGGCCTGTTATTCGAAGTCAGCGCCGGTGACCCGCTGATCTTTGGTTTGGTGATAGCAGTGTTGCTGCTGGTTGCATTGCCGGCCTGTTGGATTCCCGCGCAACGCGCAACAAGAGTGGATCCGCTGACGGCGCTGCGACACGAATAACGAGACAAGATGAAATTGCATTTGCGGATGATTCAATTCATCGGCTTGATCGTCCCGCGCCGCCTGCGCGCCGATTGGCGGCAGGAGTGGGAAGCCGAACTGCGCCATCGCGAATTACTGTTGGCCGAGTGGGACAAGCTGAATGGGCAAACCAAACTGGATTTGTGGCGGCGCTCACTCGGCGCGTTTTGGGATGCGCTGCTGCTACAACCGCAACGATGCGAGGACGAAATGATGCAAGACCTGCGCTACGGCGTGCGAATGCTGCTCAAGCACAAAGGCTTTACCTTGCTCGCCGTGCTGACGCTCGGCTTGGGCGTTGGGTTGAGTACGGCGATTTTCAGTTTGACTTACAGCCTGTTGCTGCGCGCCTTGCCGTATCCCAACGCTGAACGTCTGGTGATGATCTGGCTGACGCATCCGGCGGCGGCGGCGGCGGGG
>CAZRXE010000055.1:0-9376 GCA_964603695.1 uncultured Heliomicrobium sp. | reverse complement strand
TCGCCGGCGCGGAGGGGCACAACGTGCAGCGGGGGGCTGTCTACAGTTTCACGCGCAGCGGCAGCAGTTGGAGCCAGCAAGAAAAGCTGCTTGCCAACGACGGTGCCAGCTTCGAACAATTCGGCTCGGCGCTTGCGCTGGCCGAAGACGGCGCGAGCCTCGCCATCGCCGCGCAGGCTGATGATGGCGCAACCGTCAATGAAGGTTCCGTCTATCTGTTCACCCTGAGCAACGGAAGCTGGAACCAGCAGCAAAAGTTAAAAGCTGCCGACGCCAAAGAGAACGATTACTTCGGCGCGGCGGTCAGCCTCAGCGGCACGACGCTGGTGAGCGGCGCGGACAACGAAGAGAACAAGGGCGCGGCGTATATCTTCCAGCCGCCGTTCAATGCGCCGCCGGTGCTGACGCCGCTGCCGCTGACGCGCATGGCCGGCATTCAACTGGCCGCGCCCGCCGCCATCGCCAGCGTCTCCGATCTCGAAGACCCGGAAAGCGCCTTGCAGGTAAAGGTCAACAACGGCGTGAGCGCCACCGTCAACGGCGTCACGCTCAGCGGCCTTTCCGTCACGCCCGCCGGACAAGTGATGGGATTGCTTTTCACAGCCTGTGCCGCCACGACGGCCAGTTTCACCTTGCAGACCACCGACTCCGGCGGCGCGACGGCGACAGCCACACTGATCGTGACAGTGACGCCCAATCAGCCGCCCGTGCTGACTTACAACACCCCGCCCGACGTACCGGCGGGCAGTTCGCTGACGATCAATCCGTCGGGCGGCCCGATGAGCATTCCCGCCATCACAACCATCGCCGTGCAAAGCGTCACGCCGCCCGTGAGCGGCAGCCTGGCGGTCAATGCCCAGGGCGTAATCTCGCTGGCGAACATCGGCGCGCCGGGGTCGCATCTGGTGACGATTCGCGCAACGAACGCTTGCGGCACATTCACCGACGCAACGTTCACGCTCAACGTGGCGTGTTCGGCGGTGTCGCTCAGTCCTGCTGCGCTGCCGAACGGTGCGGTCAGCCAGGCTTACAACGCAGGCTTCAGCGCACAGGGCGGCGACGCGCCGCATACGTTCGCCCTTTACACCGGCGCGTTGCCGAACGGCTTGACGCTCGCGCCGAACGGTATGTTGACGGGCCTGCCGACGCAGGCGGGTGTTTTCAACTTCGAGATTCAGGCGACGGGTTCAACTGGCTGCATCGGCAAACAGTCTTACACCGTCACCATCAACGGCGGCGCCAACCCCGGCTTGCAGTTTTACCCGCTGCCGTCGCCATTGCGCCTACTCGACACACGCGCCGGGCAGTCCGGCTGTGATGCGCCTGGTGCGCCCATCAGCGGTGGCACTTCGCGCACGCAACCGGCTCGGCGCACCTGCGACGGCGTTACCATTCCCGCTAATGCTCTGGCCGTTACCGGTAACGTCACGACCGTGCAATCCGGCGGCGGTTACTTGACGCTTTATCCGAGCGATGCCCAACAACCGCTGGTCGCGAACACCAACTACGCGCCGAACGAAGTTATCAACAATGTCTTCACCGTCGGGCTGGGCAATGCCGATGGCTCATTCAAAATCTTCGCCACCACCGACACACACATAGTGGTGGACATCACAGGCTATTACGCGCTGCCGTCGGCTAATGGCTTGTACTTCCATCCGCTGCCGAAACCGGTGCGCCTGCTCGACACGCGCGCCGGCTTCACGGGTTGCTTCACGCCGGGTGCGCCACTGCTTGCCAAAGCCGACCAGACGCAATTCGCCACGGGAACCTGCCAGGGCGTGATGATTCCGGCGACCGCATTGGCGCTGGTCGGCAACGCGACGACGGTCGGTCCGCAAGCGCCGGGCTATTTGACGTTTTATCCGGCCAATGCGCCGCGACCGTTGGCGGCGAGTTCCAATTTCGTCGCGGGGCAGATCATCAATGCGCCGTTCACCGTGGGCTTGTCGCCGTCCTGCGCGTTCAACGTGTTCACGACGTCGCAGACCGACTTGGTGATTGACGTGACGGGCTATTACAGCATTGACGCGCAGGATGTGAACGGCGCGGGTTTGCTGTTCAATCCGCTGCCCAGTCCAGTGCGATTGTTGGAAACGCGGGCAGGCTTGACGGGTTGTTACACGCCGGGCGCGCCGCTGGCGGCGGGTTCGACGCGGCAACAGCAAGCGCGCGGAGCTTGCGGCGGGCAAACCATTGCGGCAAACGCTTTGGCCATCGTCGGCAACGCGACAGTCGTGAACAATCAAGCCGGCTTTCTGACCTTCTGGCCGAATGGAGCGGCGCAGCCTTTGGTGGCGTCGTCGAATTTCGGGGCAGGTCAGATTTTGAACCGCCACTTCATTGTGGGACTTGGCGCGACGGGCGTGTTCAATATTTTTACCTTGACACAGACGGATTTGGTTGTGGATGTGAGCGGCTTTTTCGCGCCGTAAACCTTCCAAGATAAAAAGCCCGGAGCGGCAGAGTGAGGCTTGGCGTCAGTCTGCCGCTTTTATTTTTCAATGCGGTCGGCCTAAACAATTATTCTTTGAACCGCTGGATCAGCCCTCTCTCCTGAGCCAAAAATTTATTTTCGCGACCGGCAATTTCGCATTTCTTTCTCGCATGTGTGGATGGGCGGCTTTGATGGCTGCCGACAGACACAACATTAGGAAACCGTCCGCTTTGCCGGAAGGGAATTCCTCAACACGATTACTTTTTGGAGGGAGAGTTTCAATGAAAAACAGGCTTTACAGCGTTGCAATGTTCATGTTCGTTTTGTTTTGTTGCAGCTTACCGGCGTCCGCGCAATCGTTAGAACGATTGGTGAAGGCGCGAATTCCTTTTGATTTTCAGGTCGGCGAAAAGCGATTGCCGGCTGGCGAATACACCATCAAACGCGACCCGCAAATGACAGGCTTTTTGGTGATCGAAGGGCCACAGCAACAAGTCATGGTGACGGTTTACGCCTTTCCGCTTCGGCAACTGGAAAAGCCGGGCAAGCCCAGGCTGATTTTCCGGGAGTATGATGGGACGCATTTCCTTGCCGAAGTGAAAATCGCCGAACGCGATTGCGGATACTTGCTGGGCAAGTCCAAAACCGAAAAACGTTTGGCGAAGCGTTTAACGTCGAACAGCATTTCCAAAAATAACTGACCCTTGTGAATCAGGCTTCAGTTTGTTCGCTCTGTGAACAGGCTGAAGCCTGATCCACTTTCGTTTGCAAGCCATTCTTAATTTCTCCGTTCCTGCCCACGAAGAGTTCGGAACTCTTCTCCCGATTGGGGAGTCGAATCAGCCCGTTAGCCAAATCGCAATTTGTAACGACTCGCAGGAAGCCGCCTTAAATGCGGCGCGAGGATTGGTGTGTCTCGATTCAGCAAGGAGAAGAAACAATGAAACGAAAGTCAGTTTTCAGTTTGATAATCGCTGTTGGAATTTGCGTCCTCAGCCTTTTTGCCCAAGCCGGTTTTAGGCCGCGCGCTGCCGATGCCGCCACAGTTGCGCCTCGCAAAGTGACACAGGGCACGCTGCAAATCAGTAGCAGTCGGTCTGAATGTCCGCTGAAACATACGGATGTGAAAGCTGAAATTAGTGGAGGACTTGCGCGCGCCACCGTCACACAGGAATTTCAAAATCCGCTGAATGAAAAGATCGAAGCGGTCTATGTTTTTCCGTTGCCCGCTAATGCCGCCGTGGATGATCTGACGATGGTTGTCGGCGAGCGCGTCATCAAGGGCAAAATCAAACGTCGCGAGGAAGCCCGGCAAATTTACGAAGCCGCGCGCGACGCTGGGCAAACGGCCAGTTTGCTCGATCAGGAACGTCCGAACATCTTCACGCAATCGGTCGCGAACATAGCGCCCGGAGCCACGGTCAAAATCACCATCAGTTATGTCGAAATGTTGAAGTACGAAGACGGCGCGTATGAATTCGTGTTCCCGATGGTCGTCGGCCCGCGCTACGTGCCCGGACGCGCCACGGGGAAAACCGGCGGCGGCTCGGCATTCGATACGAACAAAGTGCCGGACGCTTCGCGCATCACGCCGCAGTTTGTGGCAAAGGGCATGCGCGCCGGTCACGACATTTCCATCGAAGTGAAGCTGGACGCGGGCGTACCGATTGATTCCATTCAATCGAAGCTGCACGCCGTCGAAACGGAGCGCACAAACGCGCACGCCGCCGTCATTCGATTGAAAGATCAAAACACGATTCCGAACAAAGACTTCGTTCTCAAATTCGATGTCGCAGGCCAAAAGATCGCGGATGCGTTGATGACGCATCGTGCACAGGCGGGCGGCTTTTTCACGCTGATGCTACAACCGCCGGAGCGCGTCGTTGCCACCGAAGTTGCGCCGAAAGAGATTGTCTTCGTACTCGACACTTCAGGTTCGATGGAAGGCTTTCCGATTGAGAAAGCTAAAGAAGCCATGCGGCTGGCGATTGACGGATTGAATCCGCTGGACACCTTCAACCTGATTACCTTCGCCGGCGACACGCACGTTTTGTTTCCTCAGCCGCGACCAGCCACGCGAGAAAACCTGCAACTGGCGCAGGCTTTTCTCGCGTCCCGCCGTGGCGGCGGCGGCACTGAAATGATGAAAGCCATCAGAACCGCGCTTGCGCCGTCTGAGTCGCAGGAACACATCCGCATCGTTTGTTTTATGACCGATGGCTATGTCGGCGACGACATGGAAATCATCGCTGAAGTCAAAAAACACCCGAACGCGCGCGTTTTCAGCTTCGGCATAGGCGAATCGGTCAACCGCTTTTTGCTGGACAAACTGGCCGATGAAGGGCGCGGCGAGGTCGAATATGTCAGCTTGAACGACGACGGTTCCGCTGCCGCACGGCGCTTTCACGAGCGCGTTCGCAACCCATTGCTGACGGACATCCGCGTGGAATGGAATGGCCTGCCCGTGGCGGATGTTTATCCCACGCGCCTTCCGGATTTGTTTAGCGCCAAACCGCTGGTGCTGACCGGGTGCTATCGTTCCGGCGCGCAAGGCACGATTCGCTTGACAGGTCGCGTCGGCGGGCAAAACTTCGCGCGCGACATCGCGGTCGTTCTTCCCGAATCCGAAGCCCAACACGACGTGCTGGCCACGCTTTGGGCGCGCACGCGCATTGACGACCTGATGCGCCAGGATTTCAACGGCATCCAAAGCGGCAATCCCAAAGACGACGTGAAAGAGGCAATTACTCAACTTGGTTTGGAATACCGGCTGATGACGCAGTTCACGTCGTTTGTTGCCGTGGAAGAAACGACCGTCATTGAAGGCGGCCAGCCCAGGCGTGTGGATGTGCCTGTGGAGTTGCCGGGAGGCGTCAGTCGTCGAGGCGTTTTGGGCGAAACAGATGAAATAGACGGCCAGGTAAAAAGAGCGGGACGCGCACAACTTCAAGCCAATGCCAGGGTATCCGGCTTTGCAGGCACTTTTTTCGGCATCGAGCCATCTTCAATTCCGCCGCCGCCACCACCTTCCAAACCCGCGCCGACGCCGGCTGCCGGAAAACGGATCGTGGTTTCTGAGGGCGTGTTGAATGGCGCTACGATCAAGAAAGTTCAGCCCGCGTATCCGCCGTTGGCCAAAGCCGCCAAAGTCGCCGGCGCGGTGCAGGTGCAAATCACCATCAACGAAGCAGGCGAGGTTACGAATGCACAAGCGTTGAGCGGCCATCCGCTGTTGCGTCAGGCCGCGATTGACGCTGCGCGGCAATGGAAATTCACACCGACGAATGATGTCGGGCCGGTCAATTTTCAGGGCGTGTTGACGTTCAACTTCACGCAGAGCGGGGCTGTCGTGGCTGACCCGCTGAATGCGCAATTGCGTCAGAAACTGGATTCATCGGTGGCGGGCGTTGTCGAACGATTGAAGCGCGGACAAACCACGCCGCTGACGGACGAAGCCGCTTTCGTTCATCAGGGCAAGGCTGATCTGCAAGTGACGCTGACGAATAAGTCCGCCGCGACCCTGGGGCAACTGAGAAGACTGGGGTTCGAGATTGTGCGGAACTCGAAATCCACGTCGGTGATTGTCGGGCGCTTGCCGATTGGGAAGCTGGAATCGCTAGCGAGGCTGGCGGCGGTGAGTTACGTCGAGCCGGTGATCGGTCTGGGCGGGAAGTGATTCGGAATCACGGGCCGGAGCGGGTTGGAAATCCGCTCCGGCATTTTGAAAAAAATCCGCCCTCAATTGAGAGCCAAAGCGTCCACTTGATCCAGTCGGATGATGACGCGGCTGTAATTCTGGTTGCGGACTTCAACGGCTTCGCTGCCGATTATTTTGACGACGATGCCCGCAACGGTCTGGCCCTTGATGAAAAAGGTCAGCCCTTTTTTTTCCTTCTGACTTTGTTCGATCAATTCCTGATATGCCTGCACGGTCCCTCCTCCTTGTGGTGAAGCTTTGACTGTGCCGGCCACGCGCAAGGTGCAAATCAATGCGACAGCCAGCAGCGCGGCAATAATGGTTTGTTTTGAAAATCCCATAATCTTCCTCCCGGCGTTCGCCGAATGAATTTATCAAGCCTGTTCAAAAAAATATTGACGCTCCCACCGTGTTGGTTTGAGCGTCAAAAAAAGAGTGCCTGTAACGACGCGCATAGTAGACGGACGATGCCCAACGCTTCATGAGGTTTTGGTGATGTTTTCGTGAGGAGTCGAAACCGAATGACCGGCGCGAATGTCTTGAAAGTAGAATTCCAACCGGAGACATCTTATGTCGGAAAACCCAGAAGAAAAATGCGGGCAATGCGGCGCTACATTGCTGCCGAAGTGGCGGTTTTGCGTGGCCTGTAACGCGCCGATTCCCGGTGCACGCCGCCAATCACAAGACCGTGTGGCGGAAAGCCTGCGGCAATTGCCTTCCACGCGCCAGCCGGACAAAACGCTGGTTTACGTGCCGGAGCTTCGCGAAGCGCGGCTGAAACGCTCGCGCCGCAACAAATGGATCGCCGCGATTGCAGTATTGATTTGCCTGGCGCTTGGTGTCGGCGGGTTCGTACTGCTGTGGTCAAAGGAACGAAAAAAAGCCGAAACCCCTAAACAGCAGAGGGAATTGATGGCGCGTCGCGACCTGGATTTATACGCCACGGCTTTCAAATCGTTTTACACGGATGTCGGGCGTTACCCGACTGTGCAGGAAGGTTTGTCTGCCTTGCTCAAACGGCCAGCGGCGGCGGCCAATTGGCGCGGGCCTTACATCGAAGCAGACTATTCGTTAGATCCCTGGGGGCACGATTACGTTTATCAGGCGGCAGGCAACGGCGCGACTTATTCGCTTGCCAGCTTCGGCCCGGAAGGCGAAGGCGCGGGACGTTTCTTTCTGCAAATCACTTCGGAATCAGCCGTTCCGCACACACCGCCCAAGCCTTAAAACTTCGCGCTGCTTGCCGCCAGATGGTTTTCGTAAGCTTTGGTTTCCAAAATAGATTTGATCTCGGCCACGACGGCTTCCACTTCTTCGTCAGAATTGAAAAAGTGTGGCCCGATGCGAATGCCCGCGCCGGGGCGGAAATCCACCAGCACGTTGCGCGCCGCCAATTCGCGGACGATTTCGCCCGCGTGCGGCACGTCGAAAATCACCGAACCTCCGCGCTGCTCAGGCCGGCGCGGCGAATTCACCCGCCAGCCTTGTTCGTCAGCCAGTTCAATCAAGCGCGAAGTTTGGCGAACGGACTTTTCGCGAATGCGCTCGACACCGATCTCGTTGATTAAGTCATAACCGCTTTCGGCGGCGTACATCGTCGGAATGGCGGGCGAACCGTGCAGGAAGCGGTGCGCATCGCCGGCGTAATCCATCTCCGGCTCGAAGGCGAAAGGCGCGCGATGCGCTGCCCAACCCGTGACTTTCGGTTGAAGCTTGTCGCGCAAATCGGGCCGCACGTACAGGTAGCCCGCGCCCGGCCCGCCGCACAGCCATTTGACCGAACCGCCGGTGGCGAAATCCACGCCAAGTTCCTTGACGCTGAACGGCACAGTTCCGGCGGATTGATAAGTGTCCAGCACGACCATCGCGCCGACGGCGTGGGCTTTTTCGACAATGGATTTGGCGTCCTGGATGTAGGCGCTTTTGAACAGCACGTGCGAGATGGGAACCAGCAGCGTTTCTTCGTCAATCGCTTCCAGCATCCGCTGTGTATCAATGGTGATGCCGTCTTCGCTGGGAACCGTGACGATGCGAGCGCCCTCCGCTCTGAATGCCTCGGCGTGAGCTTGATAGACATACATCACTGCAGGGAAATTCATCGCTTCGTAAACGATCTTGTTGCGCCGCCCGGAAAGGTTGAAGCAGGACAAAATAATCGCCTGACAAACCGAAACATTCTGGTGCATTACCACCGAACCGGGATCCGCGCCGATAATGCGCGCCAGTTTGTCGCCGACGGTGAGCGGCATTTCCCACCAGCCTTCGGCCCAGGCGCGAATGCCGCGCGTGGCCCAGGTTTCGGCGTAATCGTGCAACCGGTCGTAAGTCTTTACCGGCATTGCGCCGAGCGAGTGGTTAATCAGGTAAAGAGACTTTTCCAGAATCGGAAACTGCGAGCGGTAAGAAAGAAGTTCGTCCATTGTCTTGCTCTACTTTCGCGGCCTTTCGGCCAGGTTTAGAAATTCAAAAAAGCCATTCAGATCACGGTAATCGCCGACGATGTGTTGAGCGCCGGCTTCGCGCAGCATTTGCGCGCGTTGGCCATCGGCAATACCGACGAAATCCAGACCGAGATTGCCGGCGGTGCGGACATCCCACAGCCCGTCGCCGACTGAAACGATCTTGGAAAAAGCGTCGTGGCCGTAATGTTGCCGGGCGCGGTCAATGGCGGTTTGGACTATGCCTTCGCGGGCGCGTGCGTCTTCGGCAAAACCGCCGGGATAGCGCTCGAGTTCAATGCCGGCGGCGGCCAGTTTCACCTTGGCCGAACCTTGCCAGCAGCCGGTGGCGATGGTGATGACCCAATCGTCTTTTTGTTCCAGCGTCGCGACCATTGCGCGCGCGCCGGGGATTTCGGCAAACGACGACGCATCCAGCAAATGATGTTCGCGCAGCAAATCGAAAAAGCGCGCTTTCAACGGCGACAGATCATCGTCCAGCGGTTCGCGGCCAAAATGGTCAAGGAAGATTTGATGTGCGATGCCGGAATCGCTGATGTGCGGGCAGTTCGTCCACGAAGCGCCGATTTCCATTACGCCGTGTGTTTCGGCGACGGCGCGCGTGAAACAGTGTTCATCCACGCGGCTGGTGTCGGTTAGCGTTCCGTCAATGTCCAGAATGGCAAGTTTTTTCATGTCGGGTTTCAGGCTTCCGTCAGCATGGTTCGCGCTTCCCATAATTCGGGAAAGAATTTTTTGTCGAGCGTCACTTTCAGATAAGAAGCGCCGCTGCTGCCACCCGTG
>CAZRXE010000054.1:0-6390 GCA_964603695.1 uncultured Heliomicrobium sp. | reverse complement strand
CCGGTTTGCGGATTGAGCATGACGACCGCGCCGCGTTTGTTTTGCAGTTGTTCGGCGGCGGCGCGTTGCAGATCGGCGTCAATTGTCAAAACCAAATCCTGGCCGACGGGCGGGCGCGGATCTTCGCTGCTGAATTGCGTGATTTTCTGCCACAGGCTTTTTTCTTCTTTCGGCGGCGGAGGAGCGGCGACAGCGCGTTCCAAGCCGTCTTCGCCGCGAACCAGCGTGGCAAAGCCGACGACGTGTGAGGCGGCAGCGCCGAGCGGATAATCGCGTTTGATCTCGCCGTTCAAATACCTGTAACGCGCCAGAGCGCGCTTGTTGTCTTTGTGACGGTCGTAAATCCAGCCGCGCAGCGTGCTTTCCACTTCGCGGCGATTGCGCTGATCGCGGCGAGCTTTCAATCCGACAAAGTCAACGTCCTGGCCAATCGGCCCGGTGACGAACAATCCCCAGTAAAAATGAAATCCCAAGGCCGCCAGCACCGCCAGCGCGAAAGCCCAGCGCACCCAGCGCAACCGCGCGCTGGTCAATCGCGGGCCGAAATCTTCCTGTAAGTTCGGCGGCAGATTCGGATCCGCCTGGGCGACAGCGCGCGCGCGGTAGCGCCAGGCGGAAAGGAACAACAAGAAAATCAGACCGAGCAGTCCGACCAAAAGCAGCAGTGTAGCAATGAAGGGAAAGTTCATAAGCGACTAAAAATATAGACAGGATGGCCAGGATTTTTTTTTCAGGATGAACAGAATTCTTTCCAGGCTGTTTTGACCCCACTGTTTATGTTCATCCTGGAAATCCTGAGAAAAACCCTGGCCATCCTGTCTATTTCAATTCAAGCTTCAGTTCGACATCGCCGAATTGCAGCCGGTCGCCGTCGCGCACGATTTTGCGGTCGCCGGGTTCAAGCTGCACGCCGTTGATTGAAGTGCCGTTGGCGCTGTTGCGGTCGGCCAGTTCCAGCGAACCATCGGCGCGTAAGACGAACGCCGCGTGAAAATTCGAGACGGTCGTATCGTCCAGATGAATCGGGTTGGCGATGTTGCGGCCAATGCCTACGGCGTCGGCGTTGACTGTGGCGCGCGCCTGCCATTTGTTGGCCGGATTGCGCAGCGTGACTTCGCAGGTTTTTTCGATTGTCGTCGGAAGTTCGCGGTTGAATTGCGGCGAATCAAGCACAGCCGGTTTGGCGTCGCCGAAGTTCGCGCGGACTTCCAGGCCGCGCGTGAAGGCGTCGTAAGCGATTTTGACCTGCACTTGTCCGGCGGGCTGATAGCGGCGGTTGTAAATGTATTCGTAAATGTTCTGGGTCAGTTCGCGTTCGAGGAATTCGCGGCGCGGCGCACCCATGCGCGTGTAGGTTTCGTAATCGTAACGAAGCTCAATCAGGTTTGGCGCAATCAGCCGCGCGTCTTCGTTTTTCAAATTGTCGTCCACGGCCTGTTCCAGGTGAGGAATCAGCGCGGCCAGATCGGTGCGAGGCACGGCCGTGCGTCGCAACGCGAAATCAATCACGCCGCCGACGCGCTCGAAAAACCGCCGGATGAAAAACTCCACGCGGTTGGTCACATCCGTAAGTTTCGGTTCGCTGCTCATAGGTTTCAAACTCGCTGTTTTCGTGGGTTCGCTTGTCATCGCCAGCCTACAACGCTCACTGGGCGGAAGGAGTTCGTCGAAAGAAGATTTCACGCAACGGACAGCGGAATCCCGGAAGCAGGTCTTCGCTGACCAGTTCGCTTTCCAATGGGAAAGCGATGATGTTGGTGGCGGAACGGTAGATTGTCGCCACCTGATTTTCCGGCGAAATCACCCAAACCTGCTTCACGCCCGCCGCCAGATACTCCATCGCTTTGGCGTAAACCCTGTCGTAAAAGTCGCTGGGAGAAACGATTTCAATGGCCAGGTCGGGCGGCATGGGCCATTTGGTTTCCGGTTCGCCTTCGGCGGGAATGCGCGCCGCCGAAACAAAAGCCAGATCGGGAATGCGTTCGTTCGCACCAATTTGGAAGCTGGCTTCCGGGTAAACTTCGCCTAAATCCTGGCTGGCGACAAATTCCCTCAACTTGTGCGTCAAGCGTCCGCAGACACCGCTATGTCTTGCTCCGGGCATTTCTTTTTCCTCCCATTGGCCGTTGACGAACTCATAGGATTTTTCCGGATCAGGCTGAACCGGAGATTCAAGTTCCATAACAGGCATCATTGTTTTCAACTCCTTTCAAATTTCGATGAAGAGGCAATGGATTCGTCATTCCGCCAGACTGACGCTTGCGCCGCTCAGTTCGCGGAAGAGCCAGGCTTTGGCTTTCAGCCATTCGCGTTTGACCGTGATTTCCGAAACGCCCAGCACTTCGGCGGTTTCCTCGGAAGTCAGGCCGCCGAAATATCGCAGTTCGACAATGCGGCTTTTGCGTGCGTCCACGGCGGCCAGGCGTTCCAGGGCTTCGTGTAGCGCGAGCAGTTCGACGGACTGTTCGGGAGCGATGGCGACGCCTTCGTCCAGTGTGATTTGTTGCGCGCCGCCGCCGCGTTTGGCGTATTGCTTGGATCGCGCGTGATCCACCAGCAGATGGCGCATCATTTGCGCGGCGATGGCGAAAAAGTGCGCGCGGTTTTGCCAATCCACGCCCTGCTGATTGACCAATCGCAGGTAAGCTTCATTGACCAGCGCGTTGGTTTGCAGCGTATGGGCGGCGTTTTCACGGCGTAAATAACGTTTGGCCAGGCCGCGCAGTTCGTCATAAACCAGGGGCATCAGTTGATTGAGCGCACCTTGATTGCCATTGCGCCAATCCACCAATAATTGCGTCACATTTGAATTTGTAGTGATCGTCATGGGTGTCATTTCTTTTCGTTCTATTTGGGGTTTGTTTTCAGGCAACGAGTTTGACCGCAACTTCCTGTCAATTCGCGGCGGATTATAGCGCGAACCGCGAGTGGGCGGCGAAGTCCGTGCCAATGCAAACAGGAAAATTCGTTATTCTTTCGTGAAAGTCAGCGTTTCTTGTTTGAAGTGCCGGCGGAGTAAACACGGATGCCGCAAAAGCTGATGGCTTTTGCGGCATCCGTGTTTATGCAGTGCTAAAGACGAGGGCGTTGGCGTCAATCTTCGGCTTCATCCTCTCGCGTGCCGAGCGGCGACAGGCCGCATTCTTTCCAGCGTTTGCGGAAAGTTTTGGTGTCAACGCCGGCGGCGGCGGCGCAGCGTGTGATGTTGCCGTGTAGACGTTCGTGCAAATGGCGCAGGTAAATGCGGTCAAAAGCGCTTTCGTGGGCGCGCGCGGTTTCGCGGTAAGGCCGTTGCAGCCAATTCTGAGGTAGAGCCTGTATTACTTCGGCGACCAATTCCTGATAAGCCGGAGCAATCGGGTTTTCGGACGATGGCGCGTCGTGGGTTTCAGGTTCGGGTTCATCCTCCGGTGTCATAAACGCTACCATGTTCGGCAGCGGCAAATGGCGCGGCAGAATAGTGTCGCCTTCGCAATCAATCAATGCGCCGCGTACCAGGTTCTGCAATTCGCGAATGTTGCCGGGAAAGGTGTAGCTGCGCAGGATGGTCAGCGTTTCGCGCGCGAAGTGAATTTGACGGCCATTGCGATAAGCATCCAGAAAGTGATTGAGCAGCACGTCAACGTCGCCTCTGCGTTCGCGGAGGGGCGGAATCTGGATGGTCTTTTCGGCAATGCGGTGAAAGAGGTCTTGCCGGAAAGCGCCTTGCAAAACGGATTGCGCCAGATTGCGATTGGTGGCGCAGACCAGGCGCGCGCGGAAGGGTAAATCCTGCTCGCCGCCAACGCGACGGAATTGCCGCTCCTGAATGGCGCGCAGCAGTTTGACCTGAAGGGAAATTTCCAGTTCGCCTATTTCGTCCAGAAAGAGCGTGCCGTCGGCGGCTTCTTCCAAACAGCCTATGCGCCGCGCCAGCGCGCCGGTGAAAGAGCCTTTTTCGTGGCCGAACAATTCGCTTTCAATCAATCCGGGCGGAATCGCGCCGACGTTGACCGGCACCAAAGGTGATTTGGGGCGAGGACCGAGTTCGTGAATCGCCGTGGCGAACAGTTCCTTGCCGGTCCCGGAATCGCCGATGAACAAGGCGCGCGAATCACTGTGCGGGATCAATTTCGCGGTTTCTTTCAGCGCGCTCAGCAAGGCCGTGGATTCGCCTATGATCTTTTGCCGCAGAGCGTCCACCAGCGGCGAGAATGAATCGTGTTTGGCCAGCAGCGATTTCAAACAGGATTTGACGCGACTCGATTCGACGGGCTTTTCCAAAAAGTCGCTTGCGCCAAGCTGGAAGGCGCGCGTGGCCAGCCGCGCGTCGAGCATGCCGCTGACGATAACCACCGGCATCGCCGGCCAAAGTTGACGGCATTGCGCAAGCAGGCTGAAGCCAAATGGCGGGCCGGAGATTTCCCACAAGATGATGGCCGCCGCGAAATCTTCCTGCGCTTGGCGGGACAACAAGGTTTCCGCCGCCGCGCCGGAATCGCAGCGCACCATCTCGAACTCTTCGCTGGCCAGCAGAGCGCGAAACCGATCCGCGTCGTGTATGTCGCTCTCCACTACGAGAATCTTAGGCATGATATAGAGGAATGCTGTAGGTAATGATGTTGCCGCCTGGCTGGGGTTCTACAACTAATTCCCCGCCGCCGCGCAGCGCAATGTGTTGTGCAATGGACAGCCCCCATCTGCGCCCAAACTGCGGGTCGGAGACAATGCTATAACCTTCGTTGATCTGGTCGGCGTCTTCTTTCGAAATCGGTTTCAGATCGTCATGAAACCGGACGACGGCGCGCCGGTCGTCGGCCTCTGTCGTCACGTCAATCTTTCGCGGCTCGCCGTAAGCCGGCAGTTCGCTTAATCCGCCGAGCAGAATTTCCTGCAACACTGCCTGCACGTCCTGTTGAAACGTCAGCACGGTTGCGTCGTTGTCCGGCGATGGAGCTAGCGACAGTTGGGTGCGTTTGACGGTCAGGCTGGGCAGCAAGGTTTGGTTGATTCGGCGCAGCAAGGCTTGGACGGATTCGTGGCCGGCGATTTCTTCCTCGGCGAAAAGCGCTGCCTGACGTTTCAACCAATCTTCGCGCGCTTTGGCGGTGGATTCGCGATGCAGCCGCAACTGGCGCATCAGGCCGTCCTGTTCATTGCGTTCGCGATCCAGGCCGAAATGTTCCAGGGCGTAATGTTCGATTTCGCCTGTCGTGCGCAGCGTGGAATTGAGCAGCGCCGAAAAGGTCTGCGTGAAATAATGCGCCAACCCCTTTTCGGCGTGCGGGATTAAACCTTTGATGCGTTCGTCGAAAAGCGTCGCGCTTTCCTTGGCCAGCAGGTTTTGCAAACAGTTCAGCACCTGCGCCCGTAGCGCGTCTTCTTCGTAAGGCTTGGTGATGAAATCGAAGACGCCGCCGCGAAAGGCCTCGATCACGAATTTGTACTCACTGAAAACCGAAACGACAATGATGCGTTTGGAAGCACAAGTCTTGGCGACGTGTTCGATGATTTCGTAACCGCCACGCGGGTCTTCCAAACTGCCCTTGTCGTTGCGCGGCAGGCTCAGGTCGAGCATGCAGATGTCATAAGGTCGCCCGGCTTCGATGGCGCTGTCCAAATGGCTTTTCGCGCCGTTGACCGAAATCGCTTTTTCAATTTGAAACGGTAGAACGCCGAAAAAGCCCGCCAGCTCGCGCGAAGCGGAGGTCAGAGAAAGTTCCATTGCCCTGGCCTGCGCAGGATTATCTTCAACAATCAAAATTCGCGGAGTGATTTGAAGATGCGTGGTCATAGATTATCTCAAGCTACGCCAGCGGAAGAGTCACGATTGCTTCCGTTCCGATGTTTTTCTCGCTGCGATAGGTCAGGGTTCCCCGTTGCGCATTCAGCAACACCCGCGTAATAAGCACGCCGACGCCTTTGTGACCGTGAGTGGAAACGAATCCGCGTTCGGCGGCCTGAATCTCCTCTTCAGTCATTCCCCTGCCCGTATCTTGAATTCTGACGGTCACGGTTTCAGTGTTGGAGACAGAGCACTGAATTGTCAATTCCTTGCGCGCGGCCTCGCGCATGGCGTCCAACGCATTGTTGAATAAGTTGACGAAGACTTCCTTGGTGTGACCCGGATCCACGCGGACGATCACATTCTCGAACGAAATCGAATCCAGCTTTATGGTTGCGCGGCGGTGGGCGAAAGTCTCTTCCATCGCCAATTGGATCAGTTCTTCCAGACGGCGGTCTTCGCGATGCGGGCGGCTGACGCGCTCGCCGACGTTTTTCACCGATTCGACCATGCGCCCGGCGGAATTGATTGTTTCGCGCAGTTCAACGAAACACTGCGCGCGCTCTTCTTCGTCCGTGGTCTGGTTGATGATAATCGGCAGGCTCTTGATATTTTGAATGGCGTTG
>CAZRXE010000053.1:0-8089 GCA_964603695.1 uncultured Heliomicrobium sp. | reverse complement strand
GCGCCGCCCAGGTAGCCCGTCAACAAAAGCGCGCCGAACACGGAAGTGCGCGGAACCAGATACAGAATCGTACAGACCAGTTCCAGAATTCCTATGCCCAGAATGGTTCCCGCCGGGTAACCCAGCCGGTCGAACTCTTGTGCGACCGGCGTTTTCATCAACTTCGCCACGGCGCTGAACAGCAGCATCAACGCCGGCAGTATGGTCAGAACGCGCCCCGCCCACAGCATCTTTTTCGATTCGGATTTGGGCGGCGGCGGCGTCAACGGCACGAGCGCGCGCAAACGCTCTTCGCGCAAATACAGTCCGCCCCAGACCAGCACGCCGACGATAACGGGAAACAAGACTGAGAAAAGCGGCCCGCCAGCCCGCACGTGCGTCGCCACCGCTCCGCCCAAATATCCAACCAGCAACACACCGCCGAGTACGGCAGTTCGCGGAATCGCATAAAGAATCGTGCAAAGCGTCAACACCACGCCGAGCGGCAAAATGACGCTTGCCGGGTAACCGAGTTTGACAGTGGCTTCTACGACGGGCACCGGTTGAATCAACTTCATCACACCGTCAGCCAACAGAAAAAGCGTGACCAGGGCGCTGACGATTATGCCTGCCCAGGGTTTTTGCTTCGGAACCGATTTCATAAGTTTCTCTCCGGGTTTAGTTGAAGACTTCAGGTGGGAAATCTTTGCGCCGAGCGCAGCCGGGCTTTGGCCGCCTCTTCTTCCCGGTTGCGCGCCGGAGCGTTCGTTTCCAGCGAATCCAGCAGCCGTTTTGAAACGGCTGCGATTTCATCAACGGCGGCCAGAAAGGCGGCTTCATTTGCCTTCGAGGGTTTGTTGAAACCGCTCAGCTTTCTGACGAACTGCAAAGCCGCCGCACGAATTTCGTCGTCGGTCACCGGCGGTTCAAAATTAAAAAGTGTTTTGATGCTTCGACACACGTTTTCCTTCTCCTAATTGCGTACTCCCACAAAGAAATCCGGAAAAGCATACGTCAAACATTCTCAAGATCAACAACTCGATGAACAATGCAAACGTCATTGCCATCGAAGGACATTGGATATTGCCTCTTTTGCCAAAAAGAATCTTTTTTTTGTCCGGGCTTCAAGTAAACTCCCCGCCGCAACCCAACTTCAATTTCAGGAGAAACCGAAATCAGATGAAAGCCTGGCGCGTCCACGAATGGTGCGAACCCGATCAAATGTCTTTTGAAGAAATCCCCACGCCCGAACCCGGCGCGGGCGAAATAAGAATCAGGAACAAAGCCGCCGCCTTGAACTTCTACGACATCCTGCTGATTCAAGGGAAATATCAGGTCAAACCGCCGCGCCCGTTCACGCCCGGCTCCGAAATCGCCGGCGTGGTGGATGCCTTTGGCGAAGGCGTCACCGGTTTCAACGTCGGCGACCGCGTGCAGGCGATGGCTTCGAGCGGCGGTTTCGCGGAGTATTCGCTGGCACCCGCCACCAAAAGTTTTCGCATTCCCGACGCGATGAGTTTTGAAGAAGCGGCGGCGATGATCGTCATTTATCAAACTTCGTATCTGGCTCTGACCGGTCGCACGACCATCAAACCCGGCGAATGGCTGCTGGTTCACGCCGCTGCCGGAGGCGTCGGCTTGTCGGCGATGCAAATCGGCAAGGCGCTTGGCGCGCGCATCATCGCCACAGCGGGTAGCCAGGAAAAACTGCAATTCTGTTTGTCGCAAGGCGCGGAACACGCCATCAATTACAAAGACGGCGCGTGGGTCGAACAGGTCAAACAAATCACAAACGGGCGCGGCGCTGACGTTATTTACGATCCGGTCGGCGGCGAAGTCTTCGAGCTTTCCACCAAATGCATTGCGCCCGAAGGCCGCTTGCTGGTGATTGGCTTCGCGGGCGGCGCAATTCCTACCATCGCCGCCAATCGCATACTTCTGAAAAACATGTCGGTCATCGGCGCTTATTGGGGCGGCTATCTGGAACATCATCCCGACTATATGGCTGAAACGCAGACGGCGTTGTTCAAAATGTACGAAGCCGGGCAGATCAAACCGGTCGTTTCCAGTACCTTTGACCTGACCGAAGCCGTCGCCGCGCTCCAGGCACTGGCCACGCGCAAGACACTCGCCAAAGTCGTTCTAACAACGCAATAACCCCCACACCATCACCAACCCGCAAGCCCAGACGCTTGCCCAATCCGGAGGGTTTATGAAATTCCGAAGCACTTTTTTACTGGCCGCGCTGAGCGCCTTTTTATTGCTCGCGCATACGGCCTGCTCTTCACAACAGTCCGCGCCCGGCAACGTCGCGACAACGACAAGCCCAACGCCCAACACCGAAATCCCGCCGGCGACATCTGGTCCGGCAGGCAGCCCTGCGAATCCGGCGACAAGCGGCAATACATCAACCGGCAGCAATCCGGCCGCAAGTTCGAGCGGTGCGACGGCAAATCCGGGTTACGCCAATCCGGGTTCAGTGAATCCAAGCGGCGCGACTTCCGCCGCGAACAATCCTCCGCCCGCGCCGCCACGTGTTTACACCATTCAATCCGGCACGCCGCTTTCGGTTTGGACGACTTCCACCATTTCCACCAAGACCGCCAAAGCCGGCGATAAGTTCGTTGCCACGCTGGCCAAACCAATTGTGGACGGCGATTGGGTGGTCGCCAAAAAAGGCGCAAACGTTGAAGGAACCGTCATTGACGCCGATCAAGGCGGCAAGGTGAAAGGCGTCGCGTCGTTGTCGTTGAAGCTCGATAAACTGACGCTGGCCGACGGCAGCAAGGTTGATCTGGACACCAGCCGCTTGACCCGTGAAGCCAAATCCACCAAGAAAAAAGACGCGATGAAAGTCGGCATTGGCGCGGGCATCGGCGCGGCCATCGGCGCGATTGCCGGCGGCGGCAAAGGCGCGGCCATCGGCGCGGGCGCAGGCGGCGCGGCTGGCGGCGGTTATGTGCTGGCCACGCGCGGCGACCCGGCGGTCATCGGCAGCGAAACGCAGTTGAGTTTCCGGCTGACTTCGCCTGTCAAAGTCACCAAACGATAACGGCACGCGAGCGCTGGCGAGTGCCGGCGCTCGCGTTATGCATTGCATTCAATACCTTGCTGAAATTCAAAAGACTTATCGCATCAATCTGCTTGTTTACGCTGCTTGACGGCAAAGCCTTCCCGCAAAACGCCTCGCCCGAACCACAATCCAAACCGCTCAAAGTCGGCCTGGTGCTGAGCGGCGGCGGCGCGCGCGGCATTGCGCACATTGGCGTGCTGGAATGGTTCGAGCAACATCGCATTCCGGTTCACTTCATTGCCGGAACCAGCATGGGCGGTCTGGTCGGCGCGCTTTACGCCACGGGGATGTCGCCGCGGGAAATGCGAGACTTTCTGAAAAAGCAAAACTGGGATGAATTGCTGAGCGCCGGGACGAGTTTTGAAAAGCTCTCGTTTCGTCGCAAGGAAGACAAGCGCAATTTTCAAAGCGGCCTGGAAATCGGTTTGCGCAAAGGCGTCAGTTTGCCGCTCGGCATCAGTTCGGCGCATTACATCGGCCTGCTGATGGATCGCGTGGCGCTGCCTTATTACGATTTGAAAAGCTTCGACGAACTGCCGATTCCCTTTCGCTGCGTGGCGACGGATTTTTTGAAGGCGCAGCCCGTGGTGCTGAAAGACGGTTCGTTTGCTTCGGCGATGCGCGCAACGATGTCCATTCCCGGCGTGTTTCCGCCCGTTGAACGCGACGGCAAAACGCTGGTGGACGGCGGACTGCTCAACAACATTCCCACCGACGTTGTTCGCGAATTCAAACCGGATGTCGTCATCGTGGTGGATGTCGGCACGAAGCTGGGCGATTTGGAATCCATAGGCTCGCTGGTCGGCATTCTGCAACAGTCGCTGACCGTCATGACGATTGACAACGACCGGCGCAATTTGCGTTTGGCCGACATCGTCATCGCGCCGGAGCTGGGCGAATTGTCGCTGCTGGATTTCACGCCCGTGGACGACATCGCCAACATCGGTCTGCAAGCCGCCGAACAAAAATCCGCCGTGCTGTCGCGTTTCGCGCTCGGTGACGGCGAGTGGCAACAGCACCTGACCGAACGCCGCGCCAAAATCCGAACCAAGATTCCCATTCCGCAAGGCGTGGAAATCACTGGCGTCAGCGCCGAAGCGCAAGCCTCGCTGCGCAACCGACTGGAAGTTCATGCTGCCGAATTGCTCAACACCGAGCGGCTGGAAAACGATTTGACCAAAATCACCGGACAAGGCCGTTACGCCAGCCTCGATTACGGATTCATCCCGAACAAACTCAATCCGGGCGGCAGCCTGCTGGAAATCCGCGTCCGCGAAAAACCGCACGCGCCGCCGATCATTCTGCCTTCCGTCGAAATTGATGGTTCGGATGTCAACGCCATCAACTTCACGATTGGCGCGCGCGTCACGCTGTTTGACGTGGGCGCGTATGGTTCGGAATGGCGGATTGACGCCAAGCTGGGGTTCGGCAATTTGTTCGCGACCGAATATTTCAAACCGATTGGCGAACGCGGATTGTTCGTTGCACCACGCGCGACTTATCGCCGCGACCGTCAAGGCATTTTTACCGGCACGCTACGGCTGGCCGAATACGAAGCCGACCGCATAGGCGTCGGCGGCGACATTGGTTTATTGACCGAACGTAGCGAATTGCGTTTGGGCTACGAATACACGCGCGTCACGGCGCGCACCAGCACGGGCGCGGCAGAGCTGCCTTCATTGGACGGAAATTTGAACTCTGTGCGCATTCGCTGGACGTTCGACGGGCAGGACAGCCCCATCATCCCCACACGCGGATTGCGTTTGACTGCCGAAAACCGTTTTTACTTTTCCGCTCCCGGCGCAACGGAAAGCTTTCCGCAAGCTGAAATTCGCTCGTCATACTTTCATCCACTGTCTTCGCAAGGTTCACTGTTTTTCGCCGGTTCGGCGGGCACAGCCTTCGGCAAAGAGGCTTCGCCGATTCAACAATTCCTGCTCGGCGGCCCGTTCCGCTTCGGCGCGCTGAACCGCGACGAACTGCGCGTCAATCAATACTTTTTGGCGACGGGCGGTTACCTGCACAAGATTTCGCAATTGCCTTCACTGGCTGGCGGCAATATTTACGCCGGTGCCTGGTTCGATCAGTTGGGCGCTTCGGGCGGATTCACGTCGCAATTCGATTCGCAACGCTTTCGCGCGGCAATGTCCATCGGCGTGGTGATGAATACAGTCGTCGGCCCGTTTTCCATCGTCGGCACGCGCGGCGAAGGCGGACGCGGCAAAATCTATTTTTCGCTCGGCAGATTTTTCTAAAGGCGGCATTGTGATGATTCAACCAAATCAAAACGCCACAAGCGTAGGACGGACTTTAGTCTGTCCCCGGTGCCGGGACAGACTAAAGTCCGTCCTACATCTTCCAACGCTGTACTTCAGTTTAGGTAAACTTGCGATCTTGCTACTGCTCGCCGTCACCACGGCAGCGCAAACCATCAGCGAAGACGGCACAAAACTGCTGCGCGGCAATCGCGTTTTGCTCGACAGCGGCAAAGACGGCTTTATGGCTGTTCATCAAGTGCGTCCGTCGCCTGACGGCAAACGCTTCGCGGTCATCGCCTGCGGCTATGAATGCACTGACAACGCAGGCTTTTTGTTCAACGCCGACGGCGGCGGCAAACGCCAATTCACAGCGCGTTGGGACTCCATCCTGCAAGACAAACTGGAATGGTCAGCCGACGGCAAAAAACTGTTTTATTACCGCATCAATTCCACCGCCGCCGAGCCGCCCAAAACTGCGCCTGCTGAAGGTTGGGTGGAAGTGGATGCGGTGACCGCGCGCAAAGCCGCCGCTACCTCGCGCACGCTGAAACCAAATGCGAGTTACGCTGTGTTCAACGTGCGAATGGATGACTCGCTGAATGTGCGTGAAACGCCGGGTTTGAGCGCGAACATCATCGGCAAGCTTCCGCACGATGCAGCGAACATCAAATTCACCGGCGACGCGCAAAAGACCGGCAAAGAAACCTGGGTCAAGATCAAGTTCGGCGCTCTGACCGGCTGGGTGAATCAAAACTACCTTTACGAAAAAGCGAAATAACCATGCCTCAACAACACTCCCTCTCTCTTGCGCTCGTCTCGTTCCTGCCCGTGCTGCTCTCCGCGTTTGGCTTGTTTGTCATTGCGCGGATGTTGAAACACAAAAATGAAATCATCGGCGAACTAGCCTTCACCGGCGCGCTGCTAATGACCGCCGGAAATCTGCTCGGAGCCGTCGCCAAATTGCTGAACGCCACGAAAGGCACTGACCCGGAAGGAATGAGCCGCGCCGCGTTTCTGTTGCTTGCGCCCGGCGCGGTTTGTCTGGCGTGGGCGCTGTGGCAAGGCTTGCGCGACGGCGCGGCAAAGGTTTCGGGCGGCCCGGTCTGGCTGACGCCATTGTTTCTGAATGCAGGATTGCTGGCGCTGACGGCGGCAACAAAGCTTGTTCGCGGCGGACGCGCGTGGGTGGTGCTGCTGCTGACAGTGCTGGCAGTGGCGGGCATTGCTGCCGGCGTTCAACTGGCGCGGCGAGCTTTGCAACAACAGCAAATTGTCGTCGCCGGATTGTTCCTGCTCAGTTTGGTGATGTCGCTGACGCTTCATCGAATGGGCAACGATGGCAGTTCCGCCGAAGCGGCAGAGTGGGCCAAACAAGTCTCCAACCTCATTGCCCAAAGTGCCCTGGCTTTCGCGGCATATAAGCTCAGCCAAATTGAACTGAACGCTTGAGGAAACAGAAATTTTTCGGATGAAAGCTTGCCAGCGGAACTTTCTCCGTGCTAGTAAGTATGTACTTACTTACAATTATCCCGCGAGAAGTGGTGGCCGGGAATCAGGAGAAAACGAATGAAAAGAAAGCTGCTCAGAATCGGTTCGGCTGCGATGTTGTTCGGCGCAGCGGCGATAGCGATCAATTGTTCGAGCGAAAGCTTTGGGTTCGGCAAAAAGAAAGATTCGGTGTTTTCGGGGACGATAGAAACGCGCGAGATTCGCGTGGGATCGAAAGTCGGCGGGCGTGTCGAGGCTGTGCTGGCGCAGGAAGGGCAGGAGGTGACGGCGGGGCAGTCGCTGGTGCGTTTTGACGTGGCGGAGTTGCGCGCGCAGCAGGCGCAGGCTGAAGCGCGCATCGAACAACAGCAGGCGCGTCTGGAGCGTTTGCTGCACGGCGCGCGACCTGAAGAAAAAGCGCAGGCGCGTGCCGTCAGTGAAACCGCGCGCGCCACGTTGGAAGCGGTCAAAACCTGGCCGCGCCCGGAGGAAGTTGAACAAGCCCGCGCCGCGCTTTCCGCCGCCGAAGCCGATTTGAAAAACGCCGAAGTCGCCTTTGAGCGCACGCGCAAGCTGCGTTCGACAGGCGACATTTCGCAGCAGGAACTCGACGCCGCCGGCTTCCGTCTGGAAAACCTGCGCGCCCGTCGCGAAGCCGAAAAGAAGAAGCTGGATTTACTGCTCAACGGCAGTCGCAAGGAAGACATTCGCGCCGCCGAAGAACGTTTTCGTCAGGCGCAGGAAGCCGAACGACTTGTTCAAGCCGGGCCGCGCACCGAAGAAATCGCAGACGCCCGCGCCCAACTGGCCGAAGCTCAAGCCCGCCTGGAACAAATCAAAGTCCAACTGGCCGAAGGCGAAGTGAAAGCGCCCGCCGCCGCGACGGTCGAAGTCCTGAGCATTCGTCCCGGCGATTTACTGACGCCGAATCAATCCATCGCGCGGTTGCTGGAAAAAGATCAAATCTTCGTGCGCGTCTACATTCCCGAACCGCAACTCGGCCTGGTCAAAGTCGGGCAAAAAGCCCGCATCAAAGTGGACAGCTTCAACGACCGCAGCTTCGACGGCGTAATCGAACAAATCAACACGCAAGGCGAATTCACGCCGCGCAACATTCAAAGCCGCGACGAACGAAATCATCAGGTCTTCGGCGTCAAAGTCCGCATTGACAACCGCGAAGGCAAATTGAAAGCCGGGATGGCCGCCGACGTAACCTTGGAAAAATAGATGGTTGGTGGCTGGTAGTTGGTGGTTGGCAACAACCGCCTTCAACCAGCCACCAGCCACCAGC
>CAZRXE010000052.1:0-3527 GCA_964603695.1 uncultured Heliomicrobium sp. | reverse complement strand
TCATCGAGTAACCATTCCTCTAAAAACCTTGATGGCTGCAAAGGTGATGACGAAGTTGAAGCTGGCTTGAAATAAAAAAAGAGGAGGCTGACTTCGCCTCCTCAAATATTGGGGTCCGAAAACATTCGGACACCTCACCCTGAACACCAAACACACAAAAAACTTTATTTCCGGCCGAATCGCACTTTGACGGTTTGCTCGTTGCGGTCTCGCACGATGGTCAACGTGATGTCGTTGGCACCCTTTCCGTCCCTGCTCGTGCGATCAATCAGCCGATTCAAATCCGATGGAGTATTCACGCGGTCATGGTCAACGGCGGTGATGCAATCGCCGATTTTGATTCCAGCATTTTCGGCAATGCTGCCCGCGACCAATTCGCTGACCAACACGCCGCCTGTTGCATTGAAAAAGCGAGCGAGTTGCTCAGTCAATCCGGTGACGCGAACTCCCAATTGGTGCCGCGCGGCCATCAGGTTGTAGCCGAACTTACGAGACATTTCCGGCTGAATCTTTCCCTCACGCAGGTCGCGTTCGACAGCAGCGCGATTTTCTTCAGAGCCTCTGCGAAATTCCTTTTCTTCTTCGAGCAAGCGCAGAGCTTCTTCCTCATCACCGCGTTGTCTGGCTTCCTGAGCTTGTTTGATTCTGTCTTCCGCCGCTCTCAGCATTGCGTCGGCATCGCCGAATAAACGTTGTATCTCATTTTTCTGCGAAGCTCGCCTCTGGCCCAATCTCACCTTGATGGTTTGCACGAAACCATTGCGACTGATGCCGAGCGCAACGGTTTCGCCGGCAGCAGTGCCTGTCAGAAATCTGTAAAGATCACTTGGGTTGAAAACCTTTTGTTCATTTAATGCCAGAATTACGTCATTCTCTTGCAAACCTGCCGCCGCTGCTGCAGATCCCTCTTCCAAAGTGCCGATCAAAGCGCCTCGCACTTCGGCGAGCTTCAGTTGCCTAGCACGCTCTTCGTTCACATCTCCGACATAGACGCCTAAAGAACCTTCTCCGCCAATGCCACTGCTTGTTTTGGAAACTTGAATTGATTGCGAGTCATTAAGGGCAATTGAATCAGCCAGGACGAATCCTGGAAGAATAGCTGTAATCATCAATACGGCTGCGAATACTGCTTTCCTGAATTGCGAGGAACAGCCTACTGTTACTTCACACAGACTGAATAACCATTGCTGCATATTTGAAAGGATGATTACTGCTTGGGCGTGCTCAATACCGGTTCGTTTGACACAGGCGCTTGCACGCCGCTTGATTCGCAAAGTTCCACAAAAAGTTGGAGAAATCATAAGCTTGGATTGTTCAGATAAGGTCGTGATGCGAGGCCGGTCACAGATGATGATTACTTCACTTTGAAAAGAACGAGCGTCAGATCGTCTTCCTGTTCCGCGCCCTGCGTCCATTGTCTAACGGTTTGCAGCATCTGTTGTTCAATCTCCGCTGCCGGCAAATGCGCGCATCGAATCAGCGTTTGCTTGACGCGCGTTTCGCCGAATTCTTCTCCGTTCGGAGAGCGCGCTTCGATCAAGCCGTCGGTGAAGGCGACCAGCAAATCGCCGCGCTCCAGCTTCAACTCAACGTCTTCATATTCCGCGTCGCTAAACAGTCCCAGCACAGTGCCGCCGCGATCCAGTGTTTCGACCTTTTCCGCCGCGCCGCGTCTCGCTCGCACAAGCAGCGGCGGATTATGACCGGCGTTCGTGTAACGTAATGTCAGGTGACGCTCGTCAATTTCAGCATAGAAAAACGTGATGTAACTTGAATCCATCATTGAAGCCGCGATCTGCTGATTGACCCTTTGCACAATGTGCCAGACAGGCTGCGCCGATGGCGAACAAGTGGGGCTTGGGGATTCGGCATTGCTTGCGATGGCTGATTTCGCGGCGAAGCTCAGTTTGAAATGATGCGCGTCGTAACAAGCTTGCACCTGCCCGCGCAGATTGGCTTGCAGATTGGCCATCATCAGCGCGGCGGAAACGCCTTTGCCGCAAACATCAGCCACGACTACGCCCGTGATGCCGGGAGCGACTTCGATGAAGTCGTAGTAATCACCGCTCACCGCACGCGCCGGAATGCACACGCCCGGCGCGAAATCCAACGCGGCGGTCTTCGGCGTCGAACGCGGAAACAGCAACGCCTGTACCTGCGCGGCGATTTTCATTTCCTGATCCAATCGCTGCTTTTCGGCGGAAACACGCAACAGTTCCCGAATCGAGCGTGTCATTTCATTGAATGAACCGCTCAACGCCGCCAATTGATCGCGCCCTGTGATTTCAATCTCGTGATCGAAGTCGCCTGCTTCCACTCGCTTCGTACCTTCATAAAGGTAATGCACCGCGCCGGTGATCGAACGGGTTAAAAACACCGCCGAGATGATGGCCGCCAGAGCAATCAAAAAAGAGATGATCGCCATTCCGGCAATGACGACGAAAACCACATCGCCAAACGCGCTGCCGGAGCGGAATTGCTGAATGCGCCGCCAGATATTCGCCAACGAAAGCGACGCCCAGTCCACCACAAGCACGTCACGATCGCGCTTTTGGCCAGTTCGCCATTCACTGACGGGTTTGAAAATCGGTGCGCCGAGCGCGGCTTCCGCAAAGCTTTCCGGCTGTCGAATCTCGACCGGCGCGGCTTCATCCACGCGCCCACCGGCTGAAGTCATAATCAATGAAGTGAACGCCCGTCCTGGAGCGACGCTCAAATCAGTCGTGTGACTCAGGTGCCTGCACAAATCCTCTCCAATCGGATAACTCAATTGAAAAATAGTATCCGCCGGCTGCATCAGCTTGATGAGGTGAACTGCCTGTACGTGCCCTTCTTCCGGAGAACTTTCGTCAAGCACAAGGCCGTAAAACTCCGCCTGCGAATTTAACCAATCCGGCAGAGCGGGCGCGCTCAGCCTGGAATCTCGCGCGGAGGCTTTTCGCCCCGAACCGTCCTCGGTGCTGATTCCTTTGACAGAGAGATGAAGTCCCGTCGCCTGACGCAACGTCAGACTGACGTTAGGAAAAATCGGTGCTAGCGCGTCGGCCCGTTCCTGCAATCGCCGCTGCATGCGATCCGGCTGCCATCTGTCCGGTTCCGCGCTGCTCAAATCCTGGCTGATGGCTTGCGCAGCGGCTCGCGACTGTTCTAGGTAACCGTCCAGTTGTCGTTCAACGAGACTGGTGCTGGCTTGAAAAACAAGCACGCGGCCAATCAACACAATCAGCAACAAGACCAATAGAATCGGCACTGCGCCAATCAGCAGATAAGTCACTATCAACCGCCGCCGCAACCGCCACAGCAAATGTTGCGTCACCCAACGCGCGCCTCTAACAAGAAAGTATCCCAGCGGAATTAACGCCAACGCCGAAGCAACATCGAACAAAGTTTTGGCCGCGCGGCTGCCGAAAAGCGTTCGCTCCGTCGCGAACGTCCAATCGGCAAACCACACCGCAATGCCGATCAGCATAGCCCTTCCCATCGGCGTAATCGGAATCAGGCTTTTAAGTAACTCTGGAATGACGGAC
>CAZRXE010000051.1:0-11159 GCA_964603695.1 uncultured Heliomicrobium sp. | reverse complement strand
GCAGGACTGGCACAGCCGGGCATCAAAGAATTACCCGTTGTGGGAAAACCTCGCGAGCGCGACACTGGCGAAAGGATCGTCATTCGTACACTTCCAGCTCAGCCGACAAAGGGAGTTTTAGCAGTTGTTCTTGACCCCGTTATCAATGGACAAGTGACTATCAAAGATTCCACCGGACGGATTATTGCCAAACAAGAGGCCGATAAAGAGGGACAGGTAGAGTTCCAGCTTCAACGCGGAAAAGCCTACCAAATCGAAGCAGAATTCCCAGGCTATAAGGGAGTGTCTGGGAAATCAAAGCCGCTCAAATCGAATGAAGTTATTCGCCTGAAACTTATCCCGGAGTTTGCCAAACTTTTTCTAAATGGCATTCCGCCCAACGCCCAAGTTTTTATTGATAACCAGCCACGTGCTGTTGCGGATTCGGCTGGAAGTGTAGCTATCAACGATCTGATGCCTGGCGACCATTCACTACTTATTCGCCATCTCGAATATAACGATAGCCTAAATGAACTCAAAGGGGCTGTGGCAGGTAATACAATCGAGTGGCGCATCACGCTCATCCGAGTTGCTAAACTAACCATCCAAGGACCTGCCGGGGCAACCGTGTTGATTGACAATGCAGTGCGGGGAAGAATCAGAGAGGATGGAACAGTCAGGATTGATTACGAACTTGATCAAGCCGTTGAGCGAACGATCAGCGTTGAATTGCTCGGCTATCAACCTTGGACGCGGAAAGAGGTACTCACGCCAGGCCCACGAACGATCACGGTGAAACTCGATCCGGTTGTTTCGGCCAGTGTGACGGAGTTTTTCGATTCGTTGTCATTGTGGAAAGCGCCTTCAACCTGGGAGCTTATCGGTGATGCTCGGAACAAAAAGCTGCGCGTCAAAGGCACGGAGCTTGGTATTTTGAAGGACAAAGTTTATCGCGACATCCAGTCTCTCACTTTCACCGTTTGGCTGGATGATGCCAAAGGTGCGACCTGGGCAGTGAAGGCTGACAAGGATGGCCGCAATTACTACTTGTTTCATCTGGCCGGACCGAAGTCCGCAACGCATACGCCGAAACGTTTTTATACTTACCTGGTTAGGGATGGCGGGACACCAGAAGAAGTAAATACGCCCACTCCTTTCTTGACGGAACTAAGTCAGGGAGGGTCATACACAATCACGATGGAAGTCACTGGACACAAGATTCAACATTGGATCACTTCCAACGTGACGGGGCAGAAGGATGATTTAGGTTTCTGGGTGGATGGTGGAATCCTGAAAGAGAAGTTTTTGTACGGCTATTTCGGTTTCCGCTCTTTGGCAGGCGAAGTTTTCACCGTGGACGATCTCTTCCTGGAACCTACCACCACACAATAGCGCAAAGTTGGCGCTGGATTATGGCTAAGAACCGCAACGATAAATACTCGCAGAAACAGCCCGCCCAAGCAGGATCATCAATGAAACATGCATCGCAAAGCAATTCTCCCGCCGAATGGTTTCAGAACCACCTTTCGCGCCGCAAACTCGGCAAGGGATTGATGTGGACGGCGGCGCTCGGCATGGCTGGACTGACGGTCTATAAACTTTCGGGGGATGACGATCCAGAAGTCTCAGCCGATTCACTGGAATTACAGCGCAAGGAATGGAATATAGGTTCGACGGAAAAGGCGCTGGTTTTTCCCGCAGGCTTGAGTGCGACCGACAGCCAAGGCAAGACTTGGAATGGTTACGATCCGAATTATCTGATTTCCATTTACCAGCCGCGCGATTCGCGCTGGCAGCCGTTTTTCGTGCCAACGCTAATCCAATCGCTTTCGCAAACTTCGCTCGCCAATCAAATCAAACCGCTGTTGACGGGGGAGATGTCCGACGCTTACCAGCGCGCTGAAGGTTTGCGGACGCTCATCGCTTCTTCCGCCAACGCCAATCAAACCCTGATTATTTCGGACTTGCCCGGCCCGGCTTCGCTTGCCGTGGGCGCGGCGATGGCGGACACGGCGGCGTTGGTTCCGGTGTTCGACAATTATCCGCATCCGCTCGGCGTGGTGCGTGCGCACGAAACTCTGGGGGCGATGGTTTATTACGCGCACGAAATCGAAGAGAAGCGGTCAAAGCTGAAAGAGAATGCGCCGGCGTTGATGTTGCTTGACAGCAATCGTCTGGCGGCTTACGCCGACCAGGATAATCAATTCGATAACCGTTATCTGGCCAAGGTGCCGCCCGCCGATCAATTAAAACAGCGCGGCATTCAGCAAGTCATCTATTTGACCAAAGACCAAACGCAGACGCAGGAACTGGACGACATCAATGACGATTTCGTCGAATGGCAGAAGAACGGCATCAATGTGCGGATGCTGCGGTTGTCGGATTTTCGTCCGTATGATTTGCCGTTGACAGCGACCAACAGCGCAACGCCGTCGAACAGCACTTCGACCAACAGTTCTTCCACAGTCGTTCGACATTATTACTACGGCGGTTCGCCGTTCTCGCATTGGTGGTTTTACGACCATTACTATTACAGCCGTCCGGCGGTGATGTACGATTACGGCGGACGCAGACTGTCGCCGCCGCCGCTCAATTCGCGCCCGACTTTTGATCCGCCGAGCTATCGTCCGCAATCGCGCCCGACGGTCTTTAGTGCGTCCCGCGTCGGCACTTCGCCCGGCGCAACCGGCGTCGGTAGAACCAAACCGAGCGGCTTCGGACGCACGAGTGTGCGTATGGGAAGTGATGGTCGTGTGACGGGCGTGCGTTCCGGGCGTTCCGGTTCGTATGGTCGCAGTGGCGGCGGATGGTTTGGCGGTTAAGCAAACCTGCAACTACCAATTTCACCTCTGAAATCTGAAATCTTAATTCGACTCTGAACCCAAACCTGAAGATGATGGCTTTTAGCTGCACATTCGCGTTTTTGCTTGGCGGAAGCATTTACTGGTTGGTGATGCTGATTCTGGCGGCGGTTTTCGCCGGAGGGATTTATATGGCCTGGCGCGGCAACGAGCAGGGCCGGATTGACGGCAGCCGTCGTTCGTTTCTCTCCGGTCGTGGTCAGGAGGAGGATCACGCGCTGTTTTTCGGCATTCAAATCGTCGTGCAGGTTTTCGGCGGCGATGATTTGCGCGCCAAGCTTGCGCGGTTGATCGAAGCTGAAGACGAAACCGATTCGGCGCAGGAAAAACGCCGCTTCATCAAATCCGTCGCTTCGCTGTTGATCGAAAACCAGTACGCCTGGGAATACGGATTCTGGGATTTTCAGAGTAATGCCGACACGGCTATCAGCAATTTCAATCAGTGGCGCAACGAGATTGAAGCTTCAATGGCGACCGAAGAAGCGGAGTTGAGCAGCGAGGTTGACCGCCTGCATCGCTTTTCCGACCAAAAGGAATACTTGATCGTTTCCATGCTGATGCTGATTGACAACCGCAACGAGCCGGTGGCGGACGATGTCGGCGATTACCAATTCCGTCCGACTTACGCGCAACTCGTTCAGCCATTCCGCCAGGCGATTGATGGGTTGAATGAAAGCGAATACTGGCGTCCCGCCACATTCAAACAACTACTGCAAGGCATTAGCGCACTTGATCCGCGCGCCATCGAACGCGACGGCATTTACGTTTATCCGGGGACTTCGCAAGACGGTTTGTCTTCGATGGATTTGATCGGCGAAGCGGGCTGGAAGTATTTGACGGATCATTCACTGCGTTTCTAAAACACGAATTTTTTCTCGCCTCAGCCTTTAACATTCCTCGCTTAACGCCCAGTCTCCGACGGTGATAAGATGCCCGCACCTCTTCATCACTGTCAGATTTCAAAGGAGATCGAAATGGGCAAGCGACTCACTTTTCGTCTTTCGGCATTTTTGATTGCCGGGTTGATGTTGGCTTTCGGCTGGACGCTTCCGTTTTCGGCGCAACAACCGCTGTTTGACGAAGCGCGGATGACGGCTGAACTGACGCGACAATTGCAGCTTTCGCCGGAACTGGCGACGGCGTTAAGCGACATTTTCAAACGTTGGCGTCCGCGCATTGAAAGCCTGTCGCAGCAAATGCAGCAGCAACAAATCGGCAGTCCGCAGTTCAACGAACTGCGGGGCCGGATGGAAGGCGAGCGTCGCACAATGCTCGAAGAGTTTCTGCCGTTTCTTCAGCCGGAACAGCAAGGGCGCTTGCGCAACATCATCAACACGCTGCCGCCGCTTCCCGGCGCGCCGCTGCCGCCTTCGCCGATCCAACCGCTCAAACCGAATTTGCCTGCCGGCGCGTTTTCCGCTGGCGAACGTCTGATTCCGCAGCCCGCGAATTTGGAAACGGCGAATTCGCGCAGCCGTCGCGCGGCAACTTTGCCAACGCTCGGCGAGGAGCAAAAGATTTTGCATCTGCTTAATCGCGCGGGTTTCGGCCCGCGACCGGGTGACATTGCGCGCGTGCGGCAAATGGGACTTGAGCGGTATTTGGAATCGCAGCTTCATCCTGAAGACTTGCCGGACGAATTGCTTGCGCGGCCCTTGCTGGCGCTGAACACTTTGCAGATGACTTCGCCGGAAATCGCGCAGTTTTATTTGCCGCCGCCGCCCGCTCTGGTGCGCCCAACGCCTACACCAACGCCGACGCCGCAACCGAAGCCTGATGAAGAAATGAAAAAGCCCGATGCTGCGACGATTTCGCAGACTGCCGAAACGATGCAGGCGGAAGCTCCGCCCAAAGCCAAACCGACGCCAACGCCCGCGCGCGCGCAGCCGATTCCTTTTCGGGATCAGCAGCAGCCTTTGCGCGAATTGCAGCAAGCCAAACTGCTGCGCGCTGTTTTCAGCGAAAAACAGTTGCAGGAAGTGATGGTTGATTTCTGGTTCAATCACTTCAACGTCTTCGCGCAAAAAGACAACGCGCGCTTGCTGCTGACCGCTTATGAACGCGACGTGATTCGCCCGCACGCACTCGGCAAATTCAAGGAGTTGCTCGTCGCCACGGCGCAAAGCCCCGCGATGCTTTATTACCTCGACAACTTTTTGAGTCAGGCTGAAGTGCCGATGCCGCCGCGCAGGGAAGGCGACACAGCGCCGCCGCCGCGCCGTCCGGGCGTGAATGAAAACTATGCGCGCGAATTGATGGAACTGCACACGCTGGGCGTGGACGGCGGTTACACGCAAAAAGACGTGCAGGAAGTGGCGCGCTGTCTTACCGGCTGGACGGTGACGCAAGCGCCGAACTGGTCGTTCGTCTTTCGCCCGCGCACGCACGACAAAGGCGAAAAGATCGTCCTCGGCAAACGCATTGCGCCCGGCGCGGGCATCGAAGACGGTTTGCGCGTGCTGGATTTGCTGGCCAAACATCCGTCCACCGCGCAATTCATCAGCCGCAAACTATGCCAACGCTTCGTCGCCGACGAACCTCCGCAAGCCTTGGTGGATCGCATTGCCGAAGTTTTCACGCGCACTGACGGCGACATTCGCCAGACAGTCCGCGCCATTTTGACCAGCCAGGAGTTTTACTCTCCGAACTTTTACCGTAACAAAATCAAATCGCCGCTCGAACTCGCAGCGTCGGCCATTCGTGCAACCGGCGCAACGACGGACGGCGCGCAGCCAATTGTTCAAGCCATTGCGCGAATGGGCGGGCCGCTTTATCTGTGCCAACCGCCGACCGGTTTTTCCGAAGATTCGTCGCGTTGGTTGAGCAGCGCCACCTTGCTTGAACGCATGAACTTTGCCGTGGCGCTCGTCGGCAATCGTTTCAACGGCACGCGCGTGGACGTTTCCAGATTTGTTTCGCCGGAGGCCGCGAAAGCTCAAGACCGCCTGTTGGAAGATTTGTTGGCCGTTCTGGTTCACAGCGAGGTTTCCAAAGAAACCCACGACAATCTGGCGCGCGTACTCAATCAGCAAATTCCGAAAGCGACTCCTGCGAAGTATGACGAACGCACCGCGCAACGAAACCGCGAACAGGTGATTGGCGGCGTGGCGGCTTTGATTCTGGGCGCGCGCGAGTTTCAGGTGAAATGACAGCCGGAAGGGAGCCGGAAGGGAGAAAGAACTGATGAGTGCAGGCGCGCAACCTTGCCTGATTCAAGAGCAGGAACTTCACATTGGGAACAGTGCCGGCAGAAGCGCCCCTCGCGTTCCACAAGGATTGAGTGTGTCATTCCCACGGCAATTGATTTTGTTTGCACTGGCTTACTGGGCTGGCGCGGAGTTGTCTTACGTGCTGCTGGCGAAGGCGGGGAATTTTTCAGCCTTTTGGCCGCCCGCCGGAATTTATTTGGGCGTGTTGCTGGTGACGCCGCGCAGACGTTGGTGGGCGGTTGCACTCGCGGCAGCCGTACCGAATTTTCTGGCCGATGTCGTGGTGCATCGGCAGACGGTCTGGAGCGGTCTGGGCTTTCTGCTGGTGAATCTGTGCGCGCCGCTGTTGGCTGCCGCGCTGCTTGCGCGGTTGTGCCGTCCGGCGTTTTTGTTCGAGCGGCTTTCGCATGTCGTGACCTGGCTGCTCGTGGTTGCGTTCATCAGCGTGCCGCTGGGCGCATTTGGTGGCGCGGCCATCATAGTTAATGCGTGGAGTGTGGCGTTTCCGCAAAAATGGTTTCTCTGGTGGGTGGGCGATTTGCTCGGCACGCTGGCCTTGACGCCGCTGGCTTATGACGTGTTCGGTGGCGTGTTTGGCAAACCGGCGTGGCCGCAACGAAAAACTGTTGTCGAAGCCGCCGCATTGTTATTGAGTTTGGGTGTGGCGACTGTGTTCGTCTTTCGGTTTTCGCAAGTGCATGCGCTGCCGCCCGCCGTGCTGTATCTGTTTTTGATGTGGGCGGCGCTGCGGTTTGGCGCGGGGATGGTCGCGGCGTCGGCTACGGTCTTGGCGACAATTGCTCTGTGGATGACCAGTCTGGGATTTGGACCGTTCATCATTCAACAAACGGCGCAGGGGCGGGCGCTGATGGCACAGGTGATGGCGGCTGTGGGCGCATTGTTGTTTTACATCCTGGCCGCCGTGATGGCCGAACGGCGCACGGCGGAAAGTGAGTTACATCGCGGCAATCTGCGGCTGGATGAACAGGTCAAGGCACGCACAGCGGAACTGTTAGCGACGAATGAACGATTACGCGCCAATGAAACCGCGCTCCAATTGGCGCTTGAAGCTTCGCAAGCCGGCGCGTGGTCGTGGGACGTGACGACCAATGTTGCGGCCTGGGATGACCGCTACCACTCGCTGTATGGCTTTGATGCCGGCGTGGCGCGCTCGGTTGAAAACTGGCTTGACGCCGTTTACCCGAACGACCGCCCACAACTCACAGAGCGTCTCGCCGCGATGTTTGCCGCGAAAGATGACGATGTTTGGAATCAGGAATTTCGCACACTGCATCCAGTCAAAGGCGAACGCTGGATGCACGGTCTAGGCCGGCTTGAACGCGATGCGGACGGACGACCCTTGCGGATGTCGGGCCTCAATCTGGACATCACCGAGCGCAAACGTCGTGAAGCGAATCTGGTTTTGTTGGCCGAAATCGCCGGGAATTTCAATCAACTGACTGCGCCGGATGAAATCATGCAAGCCATCGGCGCGCGCGTCGGAGCATTTCTCGGCGTTAAATCCTGCAACTTCGCACGGATTGACGAGGCGCGCGACGAGGTGACTTACCTTGGTCAATGGAACGCGCCCGGCGAACCGCCGCTGCCGCCGAAAGTCAGTCTTTCGGCGCACGTCAGCGAGGAATTTCGCTGCCGCGTGCGTGCGGGCGAAACCATCGTCAGCCACAACACGCAAACCAACCCCATCACCAAAGGCGCGGAAAATGCCAAAGTCGGCGCGCTCGCCTTCATCACCGTGCCGTTTCATCAGGGCGGCGAGTGGCAGTATCTGATTTCGGTTCACGACACCCGTCCGCGACAATGGCGCGCGGACGAAATCGAACTCGTGCATGAATTGGCGCAGCGCACTTTCCCGCGTCTGGAACGCGCCCGCGCCGAAGCTGCCCTGCGTGAATCCGAAGAGCGCTACCGGACAGTCGTCAACAATCAGAGCGAAATGCTTTGTCGTTTCCGCTCCGACGGAAGGATTCTTTTCGTCAACCCCGCTTACGCCCGGGCGCGCGGCACTACGCTGGAGGCGTTGCTGGAAGGCAATTTCTGGGACTTCGTTGCCGCCGAAGATCAGCCCGCCGTGCGCGAAATGCTCGACCGTCTGACGCCGGAAGCTCCGGAAATCCAAATCGAAAACCGCTTCGAGACGACGGAGGGCGTGCGCCGGACGTTATGGACCAATCGGGCGCTGGTTTTCGACGCGGCTGGCCGAATGATCGAGGCGCAGGCCACGGGCATTGACATCACCGAGCGCAAAGCGTTGGAGGATGCCTTGCGCGCCGCGCACGACACTTTCCGCCATCTGGTCGAACATTCGCCGTTCGGAATTTACGTCGTGGACGCCGATTTCAGGCTGGCGATGGTCGGCGCGGGCGCGCAAAAGGTCTTTGCCAATGTCCGGCCATTGATTGGGCGCGATTTTGCCGAAGTGTTGCGCGTCGTCTGGCCGGATCCGTTCGCCGCCGAACTTATTGATATCTTCCGCCATACGCTTGCCACCGGTGAGCCGTATCACTCGCCCAGCACCGTCGAACAGCGCGGCGACATTGATGCGGTCGAAGCATACGACTGGAAGACCGAGCGCATCACGCTGCCGGACGGGCGGTTTGGCGTTGTCTGTCACTTTTACGATTTGTCGGAGCGGCAACGCTACGAGGCGGCGTTGCGCGAATCAAGAGAGGAACTCCGCGCTTTCATCAACGCGACTTCGGACACGATTTACGAAATGAGCGCGGACTGGCGTGTGATGCGTTCGCTCGAAGGCAAGGAGTTCATCGCCACGACTGAAAACGCGCGCGCCGATTGGATGGAAGAATATATTCCCGAAGACGAGCGACCGCGCGTTTGGGGAGCGATCAACCGTGCCATCGAAACCAAAAGCATTTTTGAATTGGAACATCGCGTCGTGCGTCTCGACGGGACGATAGGCTGGACGTTCTCGCGCGCCGTTCCGCTGTTCGATGAGCAAGGCGAAATCGTCAAATGGTTCGGCGCGGTAAGCGACACCACCGAAAGTAAGGAACTCGAACTGGAACGCGAACAAGTACTCGCACGCGAACAGCGCGCGCGCCAACTGGCCGAGGAAGCCAACCGCGCGAAAGACGACTGGCTGGCCATGGTTTCGCACGAACTGCGCACGCCGCTCAACGCCATTCTGGGCCATGCGCGGTTGCTCGATTTGCGGCGTGACCGACCGGCGTCCGAACTGCCCGAACTGCCCGAATTACTTGCCTTCGCCGACCTAGTGCGGCGCAACGGCGAGCGGCAGAACGAAATGATCAACGATTTGCTGGACACGGCGCGCATCACGACGGGCAAGTTGCGGCTGGAAATCGCGCCGCTCGATCTGGCTACGGTGATTCGCGAGGCGCTGGACGCCGTGGAGCCTTCGGCAAAAGCCAAGGACATAGTGCTGCTGACCGAACTGGAACCCCGCGCGGGCGTGATGACCGGCGACGCGGCGCGCCTGCAACAGGTGGCGCTGAACCTGCTTACGAACGCCGTCAAATTCACTCCCTACAGCGGCGTCATCATGCTCAAACTGAGCCGCGACACGCGGCAAGTCGTGTTGAAGGTAAGCGACACAGGTGCCGGCATTGCGCCCGATTTCCTGCCACACATCTTCGAGCGGTTTTCACAAGGGGACACTTCGCGAACGCGACGCCACGGCGGTTTAGGACTGGGACTGTCTTTGGTCAAACAGATTGTCGAATTGCACGGCGGGCGCATCACAGCCGCGAGCGACGGCGTTGGATGCGGCACCACGTTCAACGTCACGCTGCCGCTCGGCACTGCCGGACAACGCGACAAGGAGAAAGGGAATTTGAGAGGCAAGGAGACGGAGGAAAAAGAGAATGGTTCTGCTGACTTTCAGTTGCCAGTCTCTTCTTCCACCGCTCTTTCCCTGTTTGGTGTGCGCGCGCTGTTGGTGGAAGACGACGCCGATGCGCGCGCGCTGGTCGCGTTGCTGCTGGAAAGCTTCGGTGCCGAAGTGCGAACAGCGAACGACGCGGCAGCAGCTTGGGAATCGCTGACCCAAGACGAACGGCCTCACGTCCTGCTCTGCGATATTGCGCTGCCGGAAGAAGACGGATTGAATTTGTTGCGTCGCTGGCGCGAGCGTGAACGCGAACACGGGACGCCGCCGCTGCCCGCGCTCGCGCTGACGGCGCAGGGCAGCGCCAAAGACCGTTTACAGTCACTGCTGGCCGGTTTCCAGATGCATATCACCAAACCTGCCGAGCCGGAAGAATTGGCATTGACGATCAAGAACCTGCTCGACCGTGCCAGTGCGCGGCCTTCCAATTCAGCTTGGCGTGAACCTTATATTTCTTGAAGCCATACCAAACGATGAAATGCTGAACCATGACGTCTCCACTCATCATCGCCCATCGCGGCGCGTCTGCCTACGAACCGGAAAACACTTTGCGCGCCTTCGAGCTTGCCATTCGTCAGGGCGCGCAAATGATCGAACTCGACCTACACGCCACGTGCGACAATCAAATCATCGTCATTCACGATTTCACGCTCGATCACACCACCAATCTGAAAGGCCGCGTCAGCGAAAGAACGCTGGCGGAAATCAAGCAAGCCGATGCAGGCAAATACGAGCGCGTACCGACGCTGGAAGAAACGCTTGATCTGACGCTCGGAAAAGTGCGGCTCTATTTGGAAATCAAAGACCCGCGCGCGGCATCAGAGACTTTGCGAATGATTCGTGCGCGGCGATGTCAGGATGACGTGATGCTTGCCTCGTTCGATATTGACCTGATGCGACGGCTCGGCGAGGAAGTCCGCGACATTGAACTCGGCGTCATTCTCGGCAACGAAACCTTGAACCCGTTCGTGCGCTTTCGCGAAGCCTTTCCGTGGATTGCGCTGCGTGGCATCAATTATCAAACGCTATGCATGCAGGTCGAGCTTTGCTTCGGCTATCTGTCGCGCCGCGTCAAAGCGAGCGGCAAAAAGCTTTATGTCTGGACGGCCAACGACGAAACACAGTTCGCACGAATGACGCGGCTGGGCGTGGATGGCATTGTTACAAATTACCCGGATCGGTTAAGGGACTAGTCCAGCCAGCGCGGATAAAACGGATAGC
>CAZRXE010000050.1:0-5132 GCA_964603695.1 uncultured Heliomicrobium sp. | reverse complement strand
GGACGCGTGGCACCGCGGCGCGCACCATGGCCGCCGTCACCGCCAAGCCGGTCAGCAACGAGCAGGTCAAGCTGTTCTTTGTCGACAAGCCCAATGCGGCGCAGTCGGTCATCTTCTTCGGTGCACCGGGCGCCGATCGCCTCAGCCCCGATTACGCCGCGCTGCAGGTGATGAACACCATCCTCGGCGGCTCCTTCTCGTCGCGACTCAACTCGAATCTGCGCGAGACAAAGGGCTACACCTACGGCATCAACTCGTCGTTCTCGTGGTCGCCGTCTCCGGGGCCGTTCGTCATCTCGAGCGCAGTCCGCACCAATGTCACCGACAGCGCGCTCGTCGAAATCGTGAAGGAAGTGAAGATGCTGCGCGACCTTCCTGTCGATGCCGGTGAACTCGAGCGCGCCAAGGCGTATGTGGCGCTCGGTGTACCGCAGCGTTTCGAGACCAACGCACAGATTGCCGCGCAGCTCGTGACGCTCGGCTACTTCTCGCTCCCGCTCACCTCGCTGGGCGACTATGTGTCCAAGGTGAACCAGGTCACCGCCGCCGACGTGCAGCGCGTGGCCAAACGGCTGCTCGACGCCAACGCCTTGACCGTCGTCGTTGCCGGCAAAGTCAACGACGCTCCAAAATCAGGCCTGTGAAATCAGAACCTCTTTCCCCCTCGCAACCCGATGCCGAATTCAACGCGCCCGGCAAACGCAACGCCGTGCGCGCCATGTTTGCCGAAATCGCGCCGAGCTACGACCGGCTCAACCATCTGCTTTCGGTCAATATTGATAAAGTCTGGCGGCGATACACGGTCAAAAAACTGAAAGACGTGCTTGATCGGCCCGGCGCTGTCGCCTTGGACTTATGCTGCGGCACGGCGGATTTAACGCTGGAACTCGCGCCGCACACGCGGGTCATCGGCTGCGATTTCTGCCATCCGATGCTGGTCATCGGTAATGAAAAAATCGCCGCTCGGCAAACCGCCAACGCGAAGCTGACCGAAGGCGACGCGCTGCATTTGCCTTTCGCCGATCAAAGCTTCGACGTGGTGACGGTCGCCTTCGGTTTGCGCAATCTGGAAAACGTCGAAGCGGGACTGGCCGAAATCTTCCGCGTCCTGAAACCCGGCGGACGCGCGGCGGTTCTGGAATTTTCCCGTCCCGTGGTTCCCGTCTTCCGCCAAGCTTTCGAGTTTTATTTCCACAACATCCTGCCGCGCATCGGGGCGATCATTTCCGGCTCGAAAGGCGCTTACACCTATCTGCCTAAATCCGTCAGCAACTTTCCCCATCAAAAACGACTGGCCGAAATGATGCGCGCGGTCGGCTTTGCCGACGTGCGTTATCACAACTTGTCCGCCGGCATCGCGGCCTTGCACCTGGGCGAACGCGCCTTGCCGCCCGCCGCCGCAAAAAACTAGAATCAGCGCGCAACACTCTTTTCCTGGAGGAAACGACTATGAGTTCAGGGATTCAATTCGCAACTGCTGTCGCGCTTGATTACGCCGAACGGCCCGAAGAACTTTCAGACCAATTGCCAAACCAACTGGAAGATGACTATGCGGAAAAACGGTTTGAACTGGTTGATGGAAAAATGGAGGCCAAAGAGATGGGCAGTTCAAAACACGGAGGCATTGGCACTCGTCTGATTATTGAGATGGGAATGCACGTCAAACTCAACCGGCTCGGAGCGGTTTACGGACCGGACACCACGTTCCAGATCGGCGGCAACGAACGAATGCCGGATGTCTCATTTCTTTCCGCCGCACGCATCCCGGAAGAAGGCGAAACCAATAAAAAATGGCCGATTGCTCCCGATTTAACCGCTGAAGTCATTTCACCCAATGAAACCTGGGAAAACGTGAATAGCAAAGTCCGCGACTATTTTGCCGCCGGAGTCAAAACGGTCTGGCTGCTTTCGCCCGAACTTCGCGAAATTCACGTGCGTGATTCCGTCAAAACCGGGAAGATTTTGTGGGAAGACGAAGACCTGACGGACGATGCCTTGCTGCCCGGCTTTCGCTGCCGCATCAGCGAACTGTTCCAACAACCTGCCCGAAGCTGAGCTACTTATGATTGAACCAATCAAGTTTTTTACCGACAAATTCAACATCACGATTTCGCAAATCGAATCGCTGCTGGGCGCGGCCTTGTCGAAAGGCGGCGAGTACGCCGATCTCTATTTTGAACACAACGTCACGAACAATCTGAATCTGGAAGAGCAGATCATCAAATCGGCCAATCGCGCAGTGAAACAGGGCGTCGGCGTGCGCGTGATTTCCGGCGAGCGAACCGGCTTTGCCTATTGCGATGAAATTTCGGTCGAAGCCGTTCGCAAAGCCGCCGTCACCGCCGCCCACATTGCGCACACCAACGCGCAAGTCGGCGCGGTGAATGTTTCAGCGGACAAGTCGCCGCACGATTTGTATTCGGTCGCCGATCCGCTGGGCGAACAGCCGCTGGAACGAAAAATCGAATTGCTGAACCGAATTGACCGCACGGCGCGCAACCACGATCCGCGTATTCGCGAAGTGCAGGCGGGCGTGATTGACGAATACAAAGTCATTCTGATCGCCACTTCCGAAGGCAAGTTGATCGGCGATGTGCAGCCGTTGGTGCGAATGCGCGTCAACTGCATCGCCGATGACGACGGCAATCTGCAATCCGGCGTGTCAGGGGGCGGCGGTCGCGTCGGCATTGATTATTTCAACGACGCCGTCATCGAACGTTACGCCACGGAAGCCGCGCGACAGGCGATTGTTCAGCTTGAAGCGACGGACGCTCCCGCCGGTGCGATGGAAGTGGTGCTGGGTTCGGGCTGGCCCGGCATTTTGCTGCACGAAGCCGTCGGCCACGGTCTGGAAGCCGATTTCAACCGCAAAGGCACGTCGGCGTTTTCCGGCTTAATTGGGCAGAAAGTCGCGAGCGAACTTTGCACGGTGGTGGATGAAGGCGCGATTCCGAACCGGCGCGGATCGCTGAATGTTGATGACGAAGGCACGCCGACTTCGCGGACGGTGCTGATCGAAAACGGCATTCTGCGCGGTTATATGCAGGACAAGCTGAGTACGCGATTGACAGGCGCGGCCTTGACCGGCAACGGACGCCGCGAAAGTTACCGCCATTTGCCGATGCCGCGCATGACCAACACCTTCATGCTCAACGGCCAAAGCGCGCCCGAAGACATCATCAAATCCGTCAAACGCGGCCTTTACGCAGTGCAGTTCGGCGGCGGGCAGGTGGACATCACCAACGGCAAGTTCGTCTTTTCGGCCAGCGAAGCTTACTTGATCGAAGACGGCCGGGTGACCGCGCCCGTCAAAGGCGCAACCTTGATCGGCAACGGCCCGATTGCGCTGACCAAAGTCACGGCGGTCGGCAACGACCTGGCGCTGGATGAAGGCTTGGGCACTTGCGGTAAAGACGGACAAGGAGTCCCGGTCGGCGTCGGGATGCCGACGATCAAGATTTCCGAAATGACCGTAGGCGGAACAAAAGGCTGAAAACTTAATAAGGAGGTCGAACGATGGTTGCGATAGAAGCAGTTCAAACAGTGCCGCTAACACAATTACCGAACGGCGCAATTCGTGTTGCCGGCACGCGCGTGAGCCTGGATTCGGTTCTTTATCACTACAAACAAGGCGTTTCTGCTGAAGAGATCAACCGCTGCTTCCCGGCTGTTCCGCTGGAAAAAGTCTATGCCGTGATTGCTTATTACCTAACGCATCGGGCGGAGTTGGATGCTTATCTGGAACAACAGGAAGAAGAGGCGGACGCCCTACAAAAAGAGATTGAATCAGACCCGCAGTACCGCGCGAAGATGCAAGCACTCGATGAGCGCATCCGGCAACGATGGGCGGAACGTCAAAAGAATAGCCAATCGTCGGGTGCCGAGGAGGGCTAATGCTTCGCCTGCTTCTTGACCATGATTTCAACGAGGATGTCTTGGAAGGTTTACTTCGTCTTGTGCCTGAACTCGATTACGTCACGGCTCGCGCTCTTGGGATGAGCGCCGCGCACGATACGGACTTGTTGATTCGCGCAGCGGCTGAAAACCGCATCCTTGTAACACATGATCGTAAGACTATGCCGGGTCACGTTCGTGCCGTGATCGAAGCAGGGCATGACATTGCCGGAGTCTTTATCGTCCCACAGTTATTGCCGATAGCGCACGCCATCAATGACCTCCACATTCTTGTGGTTTGCAGCACGATGGACGAATGGCAAAACATAGTGCGGCACTTGCCGCTTCGATGGAATCAATGACCACACAACTTTCCACAGATTTACTTTCCGAAATCATCAATCAGGCGCTCAAGCGCGGTGCGACTGACGCCGAAGCGGTCGCCGTTGAAACCACGGATTTTTCCGTCGAAGTCCGGCTGGGCGAAGTCGAGAAGTTGCAGGAAGCGGCTTCGCGCGGCGTGGGTTTGCGCGTGCTTTACGAAGGGCGGCAGGCATCGTGTTCGACTTCGGATGTCAGCGCCGATGGCATTGAAGCCTTGATTGCCGGCGCGGTGGAAATGGCGCGGCGGACTTCGGTGGACGAAGCTGCTGTCTTGCCGGCGCGCGAAGAATTGGCGCGCGAATTTGCCGACCTGGGCTTGTTCGATTCCGCCGTGGCCGAACTTTCGCCCGAACGCAAAATCGAAATGGCGCGTCAGGCCGAAGCCGCCGCGCGCGGTTTCGATTCGCGCATAGTCAATTCCGAAGGCGGAAGTTGTTCAACGACCATCGGTAAAATCACTTTGGTGACCAGTGGCGGGTTTGCCGGCGAATATCGCGGGACGCTGTGCGGCGTGGTCACCGCGCCGATTGCCAAAGACGGCGAGCAGATGCAAGTCGGTTATTGGGGTGACGGTCAGCGTTTGCTTTCGGCGATGGATTCGCCGGAAGCCATCGGCCAGGAAGCCGCGCGCCGTGCGCTGCGCAAACTCGGCGGGCGCAAAGTGGCCACGCGCGAAGTCCCGATTGTGTTTGAATCCGGCGCGACGGAAGAATTGCTGAGCAATTTCTTTGAAGCCGTTGAAGGCGGAGCGATTTTCCGCCGGTCTTCGTTTTTGGTTGGGCAATTGGGTGAGCAGATTGCGTCGCCTTTGGTGACGATTGTGGACGACGGCACGATGCCGGGCGCGGTTGGAT
>CAZRXE010000049.1:0-1533 GCA_964603695.1 uncultured Heliomicrobium sp. | reverse complement strand
GTAAGCCAGTTGCTGCGTGCTTTGATCGAATTGCGCGTAAAAGAACGTCACGTAATTCGCGCCGCCGGTGGAATTCACCAGCAAGCGATTGAGCGTGGCGACCATATTGGCCAGCGATTCGCTCGATTCGTTGAGGTGATTGGGCGATTCGGTGGACAGGCCGCGCAGCGTGGCCTGAACGGTGGACATCAACAAGGCTGCGGCGATGCCTTTGCCGGCGACATCGGCGATGGCGATGCCGAGTTGCTGATTATCGAATTTGAAAAAATCGTAGTAATCGCCGCCCACACCGCGCGCCGGTTGGCAAAATCCGGCAAGTTCAACCGCCACGCATTCGGGCGGTTTTGAAGGCAGCAGGCGTTTTTGCACATCGGCGGCCAGCGCCAATTCGCGGCGCAAACGTTCGTCGGCCAGCATGCGTTCGGTCAGGCGGGCGTTTTCAATCACCAGCCCCAGTTGCCCGGCCACGGACATCAGCATTTCTTTGTCCGTCGCGTCGTATTCGTGGCGCACACGGCATTTGCCCAGCGACACCACGCCGACCAATTGATCCTTGCTGCGGATGGGTTGCAGCAAACGCGACTGAAGCTGCGTAAGCACGTCCTGCTCCTGGCGTCGCGCCTGACGTTGCGCAGGCGAAGCCGATTGCATTGCTCGCGCCCAGGCGTCGAAATCCTGTTCGCTGATTTCCAGCGGCTGCGAAACCGCACGCAAGCGGCGAATGACGAAAGCATCGCGCGACAAGGCGGTTTCCTGAGGATTGTCTGGATCACTGAGTTCAAACGAAGAAGACACACGCAGCAAAAAGTCTCCGGTCTTTTCATCGCGCACGAAGATGGAAACGTCTTCGGCGCGCAAGGCGTCGCCGATGCGTTCAACGATCAAACGAAACAGATGCGCGATGTCTGTGGCGGCGCGTGCTTCCTGGCCGAGGTCGAAGAGAATCCGGCGGTCGTCGTATTTGACCGGAGCGAAGTAACTTTCCAGCAGCGGCAGCAAATACCGTTTGGCGAGTTGATGTAGTGCTGCAAAACATATCAACGCCAATGCCGCTATCAGCAAATCCGCGCGCCGACCCAAACCATCCATCCAGCCGGCGCGGCTGCCTGTAAACAGATAGCCAAACGCCAGACCGAACAGCAGCCATTCGCCGCCGAACAGCACGCGGGCGACGGTCAAGTGCCGTCCTGCGCGCCGCAGCTTGTGCGACAACTGCCTGAATCTGGGAAGCGTGAAGCGCGGAAGAACTCTCATCGAAATTTCCCCTCGTTGTCATTGTTGCCGGTTTCGGATTGGTTAGTGCGAAATCGTCGCAGCAGGTTTCAATTCAAAAGGGTTTTTCAATCTCTGGGAGCGCAGTCTCTCCAGACTGCCGGACGTGGCAGGCATAATTTTTCTTTTTCAGAGAGGTTTGCTCCTCAGCCTCGCAGCCTGGAAGGACTGCGCTCCCAGGAATACCTCAATAACTCAGCGCGGGGCGGAAGTCTTCAAGTAATTGTAAAAGCTTTGGGGTTGGCTGGATTGAGTAGGGGA
>CAZRXE010000048.1:0-2352 GCA_964603695.1 uncultured Heliomicrobium sp. | reverse complement strand
CAGCGGAATCTTAAATGTCACCGGCTCTACTTTCTCCAATAACTCCGCCCTCAACGGCGGCGGTCTCGATAACATTTCAACGGGAACGGTGAACATCACCAATTCCACCTTCCACGGCAACACGGCCAGCATGGGCGGCGGGCTTCGCAACGGCGGCGGCGTCAGCCCGGCGCAAATGAACATTCTCAATTGCACTGTCTCTGGAAACACCACGAACGACAGTGACGGCGGCGGCATAAAATCCCAGTCCGGGACGACGACGAGCATCAAAAACACCATCGTTGCCGGAAACAACGGCACCGCCAAGCCGGATGTGGCGGGCGCGTTCACCTCGCAGGGATTCAATCTGATCGGCAATACCACGGGCGGAACGGGCTTCGGCGGCACGGACTTGCTCAATGTCAATCCACTGCTGTCGGCGCTGGGCAATTACGGCGGCACCACGCCGACGCTCTTGTTGCAGCCCGGCAGTCCCGCGATTGACAAAGGCGGCGCGGGCGTCACAACCGATCAACGCGGCCAATCGCGTCCTTTCGATTTCCCCGGCGTGACCAATGCCGCAAACGGCAATGGCTCCGACATCGGAGCGGTGGAAGTGCAATGCGCCTCGATCACGCTCTTCTCATTGTCCAACCTGACCGTGGGCGGGGCGTTCGTGGTCAACAGCTTTGCGGGCGGCGGCACCGCGTCTTACACCCTGAGCCTGACCGGCGGCGCGCTGCCGCCCGGCGTCAACATCAGCGGCAACAGCATGAGCGGCACGCCGACGTCGGCAGGCACGTACAGCTTCACGCTGACGGCAACCGATGCTTACGGCTGCACAGGCAGTCAGAGCTATACGGTCAGCGTCACCTGCCCGACCATCACGCTCTCGCCCGCAAGCTTGCCCGCCGCGACCGTCAACGCAGCGTATCCGCAAACAATCACGGCGTCACCTGCATTGGCGTATGCCTTCAGCGTGACGAACGGCGCGTTGCCGGCGGGCTTGACGCTCAACGGCGACGGCACATTCAGCGGCGCGCCGACAAACAGCGGCACGTTCAACTTCCGCGTCACGGCAGGCTTCGGCGGATGCAGTACGTTCGCGGATTACACCTTGCTGGTTAATTGCCCGACTGTCACGCTCGCGCCCGCGAGTTTGCCGAATGGAACGCTCGGCACGGCCTACAACCAAACGGTCGCGGCTTCACCCGCCGGTTCGTATTTTTACAGCGTTACTTCGGGCGCGCTGCCGACGGGATTGACGCTCAGCGGTTCGACCGGCGCGATTACCGGCACGCCGGTTATCGCAGGCACGTTCAATTTCACGGTCACGGCGGCGGCGGGCGCTTGCGGCACATCGCGCAGCTACACCGTGACCGTCGCCTGTCAGAGCGTTTCGATCACTTCAACCACAACTCTGACGGCGACGGCAGGCAGCGCCTATTCACATACCATCAACGTCACTCCAGCGGGCAATTACACCTTCGTGATGACGCAAGGCAATCTGCCAAGCGGGTTGACCTTGAACCCTGTAACGGGCGTCATCAGCGGTTTGCCGACGGTGGTCGGCACGGTCAGCTTCAAGATCGGCGTGCAACTGCCAAACAGTTGCGTCTCCGAACAGTCCTACACGATGAACGTCACCTGCCCGCCGGTGGTGACTGTTGCGCCGACGACTTTGCCGATCGGCACGACGGGCGTGGCTTATAACCAAACGCTGAGCGCAAGCCCGGCGGGCGGCAACTACATTTATGCCGTCAGCGCAGGCTCACTGCCGACTGGCTTGAATCTGAACCCGGCAACCGGAAGTCTGAGCGGCACGCCGGGTGCCAACGGCACATTTAACTTCACCATCACAGCCACGGGTTTCGGCTCCTGCTCTGGCAGCCGCGCGTACACCATCGTCATCGGCGGCGGTGGTTGCCAGACCATTTCTTTGCCCGCTTCCCTGCCGGTCGGCAGCGTTGGACAGCTTTACAGCAACTCCGTCGCCGCCTCGCCGGCGGGCAGTTACAGCTACACTTCCACAGGCAGTTTGCCGCCGGGAGTTTCGCTCTACGGCTCATTCGGATTGCTGCTCGGTTATCCAACCACCAACGGCACGTATAACTTCAGCGTCACGGCCACCGATGCCAACAACTGTGCGGCTACGCAAAGCTATTCGGTAGTCATCGGCGCGGGCAGTTCACAGGCGACCGTGAATGACTTCAGTGGCGACCGCCGCAGCGATTTCGCACTCTGGCGCGAAGCGCAAACTCAATGGCTGATCGTGGACAGCGCCAGCGGTGCGGCGCAAATCGCGCAATGGGGACAAACGGGCGACCGCCCTGTCACAGGCGATTTCGACGGCGACGGCAAAGCCGACCTGGC
>CAZRXE010000047.1:0-7828 GCA_964603695.1 uncultured Heliomicrobium sp. | reverse complement strand
CCGCGCTCGCTACCGCTCGCGGTACTGATTCGAGGCAGCGCGCGTAAAACGCTTCGTTGCGCGCGGTCAGCGACTCCACCGAAAACACGTTGACCGCGCGTTGTCTTGACTGTTGCGCCAGCCGTTGTCGCAGCTCTTTGTTGTTCAACACGCGAACGATTTTTTCCGCAATCGAAGCCGGTTCGTGCGGATTGCAAAGCAGGCCGGAAACGCCGTCTTCGATGGCTTCGGGGCCGGGGCCGGTTTCGCTGGCGACAATGGCTTTGCCCATTGCCAGACCTTCCAGCCAGGCCAGCGGCATCGCTTCCATGTGCGACGGATACACGCAGACGGAAGCTTGTGCCATCAACGCCGGCAATTCGGCGTGTTCGATGCGGCCTTTGAAAATGATCTTGTCGCTGAGTTCCGGCGCAATGATCCCGCGCAGTTTTTCGATGAAGGATTCGCCGGTCTGCGGATCGTGCCAGTCGCGTCCGGCAATCCATAGTTTGGCGTGCGGCGCTTGGGCGATGATTTGCGGCATGGCTTGGACAAGTTGGCGGACGCCTTTCTTTTCGCAAACCGTGCCGACGAACAGAACCACGCCGTCTTGTTCCAACTCAGGCGCTTGCGGTTGAAAGCGCGCGGTGTCCACTGGGTTCGGCAGGATTTCAATCGGTGCGTCGCCCAGTCGCAGCAAGCGGCGCGTGGTTTCCGCCACGAAGTTGCTGACCGCGCACAAATGATCGGCGCGCGCGAACGAGCGCCGCTCCAGCCAACTGCGCCAGCGCAGCGGTTGTGCGCCGAGCGTGGCGGCGAAAAATTGATGCCCGCCGTTCATCCGAATCACTTTGACGGCGGGAAAGTTCGGCGGAACCACGGACAGGCTGATTTCCGGGCCTTCGATCACGTCAACCGGCGTTTGTTGGTGTAGCCGTTGCAAGGCATTGCGCAAACGCGCGCCGTTGACGATCAAGCCTGTGCCGGGAAGCTCCGCGTGCGGCAAGCGCAGAACACGGACGCCTTCGTCGTTTTCTTCGCCGGCGCGTTCGCCGGGATAAACGCCGAGAATGGTGATTTGATGGCCGCGACGCACCAGCGCGCGCGCCAGCGTTTGCGTGAAACTGCCGACGCCGCCGTGCGGGCCGGGCGGATACTCATTGCAAAGAAAACAAATGTGCATGCTCACAAATCTTATTTGCCGATCTGCCGCAACGTTTCGATGATCTTGCGGCTGGATTGGCCGATGGGCAGGCCGACTTCCAGTTCGACCAAACGGCGGCGCGCTTCGCGGTCAAGCGCGGGATTTTCCAGATAGGCGTTGACGTGCGCGGCCAGCTCCGCGCGCGAACGAGCAAAGCGCGCCGCGCCGATTTTGACCACCGCCTGGTAATGCTCGAATTGATAGTAGTAATCCCAGAGCGGTTTTCCGTGAATCGGCGGATCGGCCATATCAAACGCGATGTTGACCACCGGGCGGTCATGAATGGCGAAATCCAGCGTCATCGTCGAAGCCAGGTTGATGTTGATGTCGGCGTGCCGCGTCAGATTGGCCAGGAACTGCACATCGTCCGCCGAAGGCACGACGCTGGCCCAATTGCCGGGGTCTGTGTGAATCCAGGCGGGCGCGGCATAAAGCAGTTCAGGGTAATCGCGCCGCACTTCGGCGTAGCGCGCGCCATCATCCACCGGCGCGGGGCGCAGCAGCACTTGCGGATTGCCCTTGATTTGGCCGCCGCGAACCAACTCCATCAAAGCGCGCAGGTGTAAATGATCTTCCGGCGCGGTTCCGGTATCGCCGCCGGAATAACACAACAGCGGACGCGACACGTCAGCACCGACGCGGCTGAAAAACTCCTCGCGCGACCATTGCAGTTCCGGCGTCGCGTAAGGATCGAATTGCGGCGTGCCGACCACGTGAACGCGCTCCGGCGTCACGTCAGGGTAAAAGCGCAACAGCTCCTCGCGCATCAATTCGCTCCAAACCAGAAAGTGATCGAAGGGCGCGGCAATGCGGCCTTTGCTGGTCAGATTGTCCCAACTGAAGATGAAGGTGGCGGTGGGTATGCCCAGGCTGCGCGCGGCCAGCGTGGCGGGCAGGACAATGGGCGGGCGTTGATGCGAGCAAAACACCACGCTGGGTTTGATCCGCTCGAACAGTTGCCGGTAGCGTTCGACCTCCGGCACCCGCTCGACCACGCTGCAATGCCAGCGATCCAGCGTCTGTATGCCGGCGGGCGAGGCGGCCAATCGTCCGGTCAGCTTCGCGGTGTATTGCACGCCGCGCCGCCGCCAGGAACCGTTGATCGGGCGATTGCGAACGTAGCGCATCGCCTGCGTGTCGCCCCAGTTCATGTGCGCGAAGGCAATGGCGTAACGCAATACGGAAGACAACGGCGTTTCCGCATAAGGCAACAGCGGATGCCAGCCGACGTTTTGATTGCCGTTGCGATACTTCGGCAGCAACGTGTCCGGAATGGCGTGCAGGACGTGGCATTCGTTCAGTTCCTCTGCCAGATGCAGAAACGGGCCGAGCAAAAAATTGCGCACCCCGACGCCGTCAGGAATGAGCAGCACTGCTTTCAAGCTAAACCTCCAGTTGATTGGGCGGGTGATTGGGCGGTTGATAGGGTTTCGCCGACCAGACTCATTTGTTGTTGATAAAAAGCTGCGAGTTCGGCCAGCACTTTCTCCTGGCTGTAATTTTCAGCGACGAACTGCCGCGCCTGCCGGCCCATCTCCGTCCGTCCGGCAGAATCGTTCAATAATTCCGCCAGCGGTTTGACGAAAGCGTCGGCCAGATTGGCGTCGCGCACCAGCGCGATGCTTTCCGGCGGATAAGTTTCCGCAATCGAAGTTTGATGCGAAGCCACGGACGCCAATCCGCAGGCCATCGCTTCGAGCAACGCCAGGCTGAAGCCTTCCGACACCAGCGAGGTGAAGGCGAACACATCCGCCGACTGACAGCAGGTGTGCGCGTCTTCGGGTTTGACAGCGCCTTGCAAGCGCACCGAATCGGTCACGCCCATCGCCGCGATCAAGGATTTCAAGTAGCGTTCGTAATCGTCATCGCCATTGCCTACGATCCACAAAAAAGCGTTCGGACACGCACGCAACACTTGCGGCCAGGATTGCAGCAGCGCGTGCGCGCCTTTTTTCGGAACCAGGCGGCTGAGCCACAAGACGATTTGTTTGTCCTGCGGCAACGACCAGCGCGCGCGCAAACTGCGGCGTTCGGTTTCCGTCGCCGGGCGAAAACGATTTGTGTCCACCCAGTTCGGCATCACCTGTACGGACGGTTCATAAGCGGCCATTCGTTCGCGGTCGAATTGATAAGCCGCGCGAGACAACACGCAGACCTGATCGAAAGATTTCAAACTGTAGAGTTGCGCCGCCGTGGCCGTCGGCAGGTGATAAGACAAACCGTGTTGCCACAGGATCAACCGGCACGGCCAGGTGATGTTTTGCCGCAGCAGCGCGCCGAATTTGTAATTGTCCTGGCAAATTACGAGCTGCGGGCGCAAAAGCGGCAACTGTTTCAGCACGCCCCACAGATACATCAGGCTGTGCCGTCCGCTGACGCCGTTGAAGTGTTTGCCGCGCCAGCGCTCCGGCATCCTCAGCCACGCGCGCTGTTGCAAAGACAAATTGTCACCGCCGATCAAGATCACTTTTTCATCCGGTTTGACGCCCGTCGGCAGTGGCTGATTCCAAAACGAAATTGCCGCCTGACGCAGGCCGCGCAATTGCTGAAGCTGCGTGCCGACCATTCGATTGAACGAGCCTGTCGTGAACGGCGGTTTGAAGGTCAGGTGAACGATGTCTGCGCGGTGAGCGAGCGTCATCTGATTTGAGCGCCGCTCCCGGTACTGACCCGGTGCGCGGCGAGCTTGTGCAGCAGTTGTTTAACAACGGTTCCGGCGGAACAGCGAACGCCGTAAGCCAGCAGTTTGGCGGCCAACGCAAACTGTCCGCGATTGCGCGCCCGCAGCGACCGCAGCAAGAAAGCTTCGGCTTTTAATTCGTTCGCTACCCAATTCAATCGCGGCAGATTGCGGCACAGCGCCGCTGCTTCGGCGTGGTGGATGCGGTCGCGGCGGCTGGAGGTGAGTGATTGCGGGTGCAGTCGGTAGCGGTACAAATCCTTGTGCAGGGCGGCCAGCTCAAACTTCGCCGAAATGCGCAGCCAGTAATCGTAATCTTCAGCCAGAAACAAATCGCTGGCGTAATCGCCGACTTCTTCCATCACCCGGCGGCGATACAAAAAACAGGGGCCGACGCTGTTGGTTGCGTATAGCTGCCCGCTCTCGGCCACGCGGCGGCGCTGTGTTTCCTTGCCGTATTCATCAATCAACGTGTAATCGCTATAAACCAGTCCGACTTGCGGACGAGCTTTGAGAACTTCCAACAATTTCGCCAGTGCCTTGGGCCGAAACTGATTGTCGTCCGAAGTCCAGGTCAGGTAATCGCCCGCGGAGTTGGCAAAGCCAGTATTCAAGGCGGCGGGAAGCTTTTGGTTGACGGCGTGGCGCAGCACGCGAATGCGCGAATCGTTGCGACTCAGTTCAGCCAGGATTTCCACTGTGTTGTCAGTGGAAGCGTCGTCCACCACGATCAACTCCCAGTTGGCGTGGGTTTGTTCCAGACAACTGCGGACGGATTGCCTGATGTATTTCGCGCCGTTGTAAGTCGGCAGCACGATGGAAACGAGCGGCGATGGATTCATCAGCGTCCGGCCTCGCTCGCTACCGCTCGCGGTACTGATTCCCACGGCGGCAGGCTTTCCCATGATTGAGGAACCAGAAACGAACCGTGGAATTTCGGCACGGCGGCTTTGCCCGAACCGAAAAAGTCGCCTTCGATGACAGAGACTTCAAAGGCGTCTTTGACCACGTCGCAGAGGTCGTTGTTGATGTACATCACGGTTTGCGTTTGATACAGCCCCGGCGCGAGCGGAAACGACGGCACGCGGCAATAAACCGTGCCGGTTCTGTCCAGTTCCTCGAAGTTTCCGCCGGTCAAATGCGTCGAAAGGGTGAAGAGCAGATTGCCGAACAGATCGGTGAACTTCACTTCAAACAGCACATTGTTCAACCGCGAATTGCGCAGCGCGGAATAGTCCAGCGCGAAAACGGCGTCGCTGCCGGATTGAATGACGGATTGTTGCCCGCCGCGCGCGTCGTAAATCGCAATGCCTGTCACTTTGCCAGCGCCGCTGCCGGTGCGGTCGCGGCGGTCTTCCAGGCTGATGCCTGTGAAACTTGCGCCTTCGGACAGATATTGTTCGATGGCCGTTTGCGGCGAACCGAAATAACCGAGCGTGCCTTGTTTCAACATCACGGCGTGAGTGCAGAGGCTGGAAATCGCAGCCATATTGTGGCTGACCAGCAAGACCGTGCGGCCTTGCTGCGCCACATCGCTCATTTTGCCCAAGCACTTTTTCTGGAAGGCCGCGTCGCCCACAGCCAACACTTCGTCCACCAACAGGATTTCCGGTTCCAGATGCGCCGCGACGGCAAAGGCCAGCCGCAAATACATGCCGCTGGAATAATGTTTGACCGGCGTATCCACGAATTTTTCGACTTCGGCAAAGGCGACGATTTCATCGAACTTCTGGGCGACTTCGTGACGCTTCATGCCAAGAATCGCGCCGTTCAGGAAGATGTTTTCGCGCCCGCTTAGTTCGGGGTGAAAGCCAGTTCCGACTTCCAGCAGCGTGCCGATGCGGCCTGTGATTTCGGCAAAACCGTGTGTGGGCTCGGTGATGCGCGACAGGATTTTCAGTAGCGTACTTTTGCCTGCGCCGTTGCGACCGATGACGCCGAGGACTTCGCCGCGTTTGACCTCGAAGGAAACATCTTCGAGCGCCCAGAATGTGCCGGTTGCAGCGCGGTCTTCTTTTTTTCGCCGCAGCGCCTCGAAAGGTTTGGTGAATGCGCCGGTCAGCGATTCACGAAAAGTTTTGTAACCGCGCGGCTTTCCGCCCAGGCGATATTGTTTGGAAAGTCCGTCTACCAGAATTGCGGCGTCGCTCATTTGTATGTTTGATCCTTATTGAGTTCGGCTGAACAGGCCGATGGTCAGCCATTGCCAGATGAAAAAGCTGTTGTCGTTTGCGCCTTGTTGAAAGCGTTGCCAGGCGGCGCGCACGCAGGTTTCGTCCAGCCAGGTTTTGCCTAAGCCTTGAAAGGCATCTTCCAGACATTCGTCCACCCAGTGATGCAGCGAACCGCGCAGCCATTCGCGCTGCGGCGTTTGCAGTGCGCGTTTGGGCGCTTCGATCAGCGGCGCGGGCAGCACGTCGTGCGCTAGTTTGCGCAGCATCCATTTTTGACGGCCTTCGTGAATCTTGCGCTCTGCGGGTTGGCGCAGCGCCAATTCCAACAATCTGTGATCCAGAAAGGGTTCGCGCAATTCGGTTGAAGCGCGCATCGAAATGCGGTCGTTGAAGCGCAGCGCGCGTGGAATCTTGGTGAAACGCGCATCGCGGTATTGCAGATTGCGCAGCCGGTCGGCAAAAGGTTGCGGCGCTTCAAACCGCTGCGCCAGCGCGCGAAAGTCCGGTTGCAAACATTCCGGGCGGACTGGACTTTCTTTCAATCCCTGCACGGTAGCTGCGTTCGCACCGTTGGCGGACGGTTGGTAATAATCGTAACCCGCCCATTGCTCGTCCATGCCCTGTCCATCGAGCAAGACAATCACGCCCAGCTTGCGCGCTTCTTCAAAGACGCGCGCGTAAGCCAGCGTTGGCAAACCGCCGAAAGGCTCGCCTTGCGCTGTCAGTACGGATTCGGCCAGCGCCGGCACGTCTTCCGGTTTCAACCGGCAAACCGTCAGCGGATGTTTTGTCCGCGCCAGCATCTGTTCAACCCACGGCAATTCGTCATAATTCGGGTCGCCGCAAACGAAGGTGAAGGCGCGCACGCTGTTGTCAGCGCCTTGCGCAGCGTGAACCATTCCCAACAGCATCGAAGAATCCAATCCGCCGCTCAGATTGATGCCGACGGGCACATCCGAACGAAACCGCAGTCGAACGCTTTCGACCATCAGGCTCAAGTATTCTTCTTCGACTTCGGCGATAGAGCGTGTGTCTTCTTGCTGCGTGCGCGCGGCCAGATCGTACCATCGCGCTGTGCGCAGTTGCCCGTCGCGAAAGCTCAGCTTATGGCCGGGCGGCAGGCTGACGATGTCTTGCCAGAAAGTCTGTTCGGTGTGGTCTTTCAATCCGTAGGTTAGATAGCTCGCCCAAACTGTTTCGTCCGGCGACGCCGGAACGCCCGCTGCGTGCAGCGTGCGGATTTCACTGGCCGCGTAAAGCGTGCCGTCCGGCGCGTGATGATAAAACAACGGTTTGACGCCAAAGCGGTCGCGCGCCGCAAACAGGGTTTGGCGGTGTTCGTCCCAAATCAAAAAGGCGAACATGCCGATGAAATGCTCGACGCAGTCTTCGCCCCATTTTTTGTAGGCGGCCAGAATGACTTCGGTGTCGGATTGGCTGTGGTAAGGGTAATCACTGAGTTCGCAGCGAAGTTCTTTGTAGTTGTAAATCTCTCCGTTGAACACAATCCGGCAGGAGCCGTCGGCGTTGGCCATCGGCTGTTGGCCTGCAGGTGATAGGTCAATGATGCTCAGCCGATTGTGACCGAGCGCCGCGTTGCCGCTGGGAGAAATGTATTGACCATCAGCGTCAGGGCCACGATGGCGCTGGCGGGCGACCATTGCCGCCAGCCTGTGTTGCGATGATCGAGAACCAAAAATCCCACTGATTCCACACATCTGTTTTTACCTGTTTCGTGAGTGCAAAAAATCAACCGACAAGACTGTGGGTTCGGGAAAGTGAGGCGGAAGA
>CAZRXE010000046.1:0-2274 GCA_964603695.1 uncultured Heliomicrobium sp. | reverse complement strand
GGTTTCATTCTGAAGTCGGGACAACCGGAACCGCAAAAGCCGAAATTACGCAGTTGTTCCCAGGTGAAACGCCGTTTTCGACACCTAAGCCGGAAGCGTTGTTGCAGCGGATCATTCATATTGCATCAAAGCCAGGCGACCTCGTACTCGACTCCTTCGCAGGTTCCGGGACTACCGGAGCAGTTGCGCACAAGATGGGGCGGCGATGGATTATGGTGGAGCTGGGCGAGCATTGTCATACGCACATCATCCCGCGATTGCAGAAAGTCATTGACGGCACGGATGCCGGCGGCATTACGCAAGCCGTCGGTTGGCAGGGCGGCGGCGGGTTTCGGTACTTTCGGTTGGCGCCTTCGCTGCTGGAACGCGACGGGTGGGGCAATTGGGTCATCAGCCGGGAGTACAACGCCGCGATGCTGGCCGAAGCCGTTTGCAAACACGAAGGGTTCCGCTACGCGCCGAGCGCGGACGTGTACTGGCAGCACGGGCATTCGACCGAAAGCGATTTCATTTACGTCACGACGCAAAGTTTGACGCGCGAACAACTCGCCGCACTTTCGGACGAAGTCGGCGAAGGGCGAAGCCTGTTGATCTGCTGCACGGCGTTTCGCGCGCGGGCCGATGAATTCCCGAACCTGACCGTCAAAAAGATTCCCAAAGCCGTGCTGAACGCTTGTGAGTTTGGCCGGGACGATTACAGCTTGCAGATTTCCAACTTGCCCGCCGCGCCGAGCAACGAAGCGAGCGAGGCAACGCCGGAAAGCAGCGAACGCAAGTCCGAGACAAAAACTCGGAAACCGAAAGACGGGCAGAGCGGATTGTTGTTTGAAATCGAGCCGAAAGGCTCAGGGCAATAACTCGAAAGCGGCACAATGACGTGGACGGACGAGGCGAAAATCGCGTTGATCGAGCGTGAGCAACCGCGAGATGTTCAAGCGTTCGGCGATGGCGACGATGATCGCGTCAACGAAATCCAGGTTGGCATCGGCGTATTGGCGCATCAGGAAGGCAGTGCGGTGATAGTCGGCAGGGAGTGGGTTTTCTAAAATCAGATCGGTGTGCGGAAGTCCGGCGACAAAAGCGGCAGCAAGTTCAATTCCCACGTCGCGCGCCAGGAGATAACAGGTTTCGGTAATGGCTGGCACAGGAAAGTGGATGGTTCCTTGAATGAACTGCCGAGCGCGCTTCACTTCCTGGTGATGTACGTCACGCTGATTGAGCAAGGCAACGGCAAAACCCGTGTCCAATAAGTAGCTCGTCATTCGGGCAGTTCCTCTTTCAATGTGAAACCGCTGCGCCGTTTGATCTCGGCGGCGCAAATTTCGTCAGCGCGTTCGCCAGTGGTGCCGTCACCGCCGGAAAAAACGCCCAACAAAGAAAGGAATGGAATTTTTTTCTCCCCAATTTCGGCGGCGCAAATTTCATCCGCGCGTTCGCTGGTGTTGGTTGTGCCGCCGGAAAACCTGCTTGCCATGGACAACAACCATTTTGCCGATGGTGATGGTTCATCGGGCGACTCTACGGCGTCAGTATTCGCTGGGGCAGTGACTTCGGTCGTTGCTTGTTGACCGTTGGTTTTGGCGATCACACTTTCGAGCAAGCGATGCGCCAGCCGCAGTTTTTCCTGATCCGGCAGACCGAGCAAATGTTGTAACTCTTGTTGTGCAATCATAACGCCCCGTATTGTAGTCGTACCGACTCCCCATAACCAAAAAGAATTATGAATCGTCACGTCAATGCAATCAGCGGGCGTTTGAGCCTGCGGCCACCCCAACGTGAGTCCCTGGAAATTCTGGCGCACATCACCGACCTGGTTCCGCCAAACAAAGGCGCGGAACTTTCCGACGCGCTGCGAATCATTCAATCGGAATTCCCTTCGGTGACGGATTTCGAGCGCGATTTTCCCAGCCTGTGTTTCGCGCTGGCGACGGGCGTGGGCAAAACGCGGCTGATGGGCGCGTTCATCGCTTACCTGCATCTGGCCAAAGGCATACGGCATTTTTTCGTGCTGGCGCCGAACCTGACGATTTACAACAAACTGATCCGGGACTTCACGCCGAACACGCCGAAATATGTGCTGCAAGGCATTGCGGAATTTGCCGCGAACCCGCCCGAAGTCATCACCGGCGAAAATTACGAAAGCGGGCGCGGCGTGCGCGACGAATTGCGGCAACAGCCCGGCTTGGCGGGCATCGCGTGGCAGGGCAAGGTTCACATCAACATCTTCAACATCTCGAAGATCAATTCGGAAGTGCGTGGCGGCAGCGCGCCCCG
>CAZRXE010000045.1:0-3884 GCA_964603695.1 uncultured Heliomicrobium sp. | reverse complement strand
CACCTACCACCTACCACCTACCACCTATGTTCACTTTTCTTCGCCGCAAAAAGTCGCTTCGTTTCGTGCTGATTTCGGCGCTGTTGACCGGCGCGGCGATGGGAGCGGGTTTGATAGCAGCGGTGGCCAGTCAGATCGGCGAGTACGATGTGGCCGCGCTCAGTTCCAAAGTGGCGCTGGGACTGGCGATTTTGATTGTGCTGTACGTTGCGCCGCAGCTTGCGCGCAGTGTGCAATGGCGGTCGGAATACGCCGTGCAATTGCCGAACGCCGGATTGATTTTCCTGGCTGTGATTTTAATGGTGACGATCATCAGTTTGAGCAGCGGGAACAATCTGCTTTATCTGGTGTTGGCGGTGTTGCTGGCGACGATGATTGTTTCGATGGCGGCGGCGCGGTTGAATCTGAAACGCCTGAAGCCTTCAGTGCATTATCCCGATCATATTTTCGCGGGCGAAGCCGCTCCGTTTGAAATCACGCTGGCCAACGAAAGGCGCTGGTTGCCTGTTTTTTCAATGACCGTGGATCTGGTCGAAGAGCGCCCTGCAATTAGAAACGGCAAGGACGGCGCGAGGACGACTGAGCAGAAGGCATTCGCGCTCGGTTACTTCTCTATCATTCCGGCACGGGTACACGCGCGAATGCGTATCGAACGCAGCTTCAGCGAACGCGGCGTTTATCCGGTTGTAGGTTTCGTCGTCAGCACTGGTTTTCCGTTCGGTTTCGTCGAACAGCGCCGCCTGATCGAATGGCGCAGCGAGATCGTTGTTTATCCGCAGCCGAAACCGCTCGGCGAATTCGAGCCGCTGCCGCCGTTTTTGCAAGGCCGGTTTGAAAGTCGCGCCAAAGGAAGCGGCAGCGACCTTTACGCCATCCGGCAATACTCTTCGAGCGATCACCACCATCACATTGACTGGAAAGCGACGGCCAAGACTTCGCGGCTGATGGTGCGCGAATTCACGCGCGACGACGATTGGCGCGTGACAATCGCTTTCGATTCGCGTGTGGACGAACGAACCGCCGCCGATGCCGACGTTCACCAAAAATTCGAGCGCGCCGTCACTTTCGCCGCCAGCCTCGCCACCTACTTCATCGAAGCCGGCGCGGAAGTTCGTTTGCGAACGGCGGAGGACGATTCCGGCTTCGGCACCAGTCAGGCGCATCATTTCGCGATGTTGCGGACTCTGGCGCAGCTTGCGCCGAAAGTTTTCGCCGATGGCGAGACGCCGATTGGCGAAGGGGACTGGGCGCGTGGACTTGAGATTTCGATTTCGGCGGATGGCAGCACTTCGCTGAATTCGCCGTCCCCGGAGCATTCGCGCTCCCAGTGAGTGGTTATGAGTTTCGACCGTCATTTCATTGTGTCTTCGTATGCGCTGCTGGCCACCAGCTTCGCCATGCTGACGGCGACGCGGCAGCTCGATTGGCTGGCAATCCTGTTTTTCGTCGTCGTGCTGGCGGCGGGATTTTTGATTGATACAGGGCAGTTGCGCTGGAATCTGTCGCGCCGCTGGGCGAACGTGTTGGCGCTGGGTTACGTCGCCGTGGCGATGTTTGAATGGCAGGTGCTGCGGGTTTCGTCCGTGCTGGCGGTGGGGCATTTCGTGTTGGTGACGACCGCGATGAAACTGCTGCAAACGAAAAACAACCGCGACTGGCTGTGGCTGCACATTGTTTCGTTCGGCTTGGTGCTGATGTCCGCCGGGCTGTCGGCGGGAACGACGTTTTTGCTGTTGCTGACGGTTTACATCTTCGCGGCGATTTCGACTTTCATCGGCTTTGAAATTCGTCGTTCGCGGCAATCCTTTGTCGAAGACCTTCCGAACCAGACGCTGTCGGTGGAGCTTTGGCGCGAAGTCAATCAGCAGCGTCAGCCGATCACTGTTTCTCCCGGTCGCGGATTGTTCGGATTTTCAGCCGGCGCGCTCATTTTGATTTTGCTGGTGGCCATTCCGGTGTTTCTGGCCGTGCCGCGCGTATCGCGCGGCGCTGGGCGCAACAGCATGCTTTCGACCGAATCGCTGTCAGGCTTTTCAGACAGCGTAAGGTTGGGCGAAGTGGCGCAAGTCAAATTGAATCCGCAAGTGGTCATGCGCGTCCGCATGCGAAATCCGCGCGAACAGTCGCAACTGTTGCGCTGGCGCGGCGTGACGCTGGATCAATACGACGGCCATAGCTGGTTTCAGTCCGGCCCCGAACCCTCGCCGGTTCGCGCCGTGGGCGACAGCTTCCGGCTGGATAATCGCTTGCATCCCGGCGCTTACACCGAACAGCGTTTCTTTTTGGAACCGATAGACACCAATGTGGTTTTCGCCGCGCCGCGTCCGATTGCCGTCGTCGGTCTGACCGAACTTTCACAGGATTTAGGCGACGGTTTGTGGACCGAGCCGCACCGTTACAACAAAGTCGAATACACCGTTTTTTCCGACACCAGCGTGCCGACGGACGAAGAACTGGCGGCGGACAATGCGCGCGATTTCCGCCGCAACATCCGCGAACGTTACTTGCAATTGCCGCCAGACCACGACAAACGCATCACGCAACTGGCCGCCGACCTGACGCAAAACGCCGCCACGCAACTGGAAATCGCACGCCGTATCGAACGCCACTTGCGCGAACAATACGCTTACTCTTTGCAACTGAACCCTGTCGCGGAAGGCGATCCGGTGGCGGACTTTTTGTTCAATGCCCGCGCCGGTCATTGTGAATACTTCGCTTCGGCGATGGTCTTGATGTTGCGTTCAAAACAGATTCCGGCACGCATCGTCAACGGCTTTCAAACCGGCGAATACAACTCGACGGCGGACATTTACACCGTCCGCCAGTCCGATGCGCATTCCTGGGTCGAAGTCATGTTTCCGCGCTACGGCTGGGTGGCCTTCGATCCAACGCCCGCCGCCGGCCTGAGCAATTACGGCGACGGTTTAATGGCCTGGCTGCGGCAATACAGCGAAGCGATGGAAATGTTCTGGCTGGAACACGTCGTCGGCTTCGATCTAACAAGGCAACTCTCACTGGTCTATTCCGCGCAACGCTGGCTGTCATTTTATCAGCGCAATGTTTCCTCGCAATGGCTGGACTGGACTTCGAGCCTGGCACGCAGCCTGGACGCCTGGCGAGGAAAACAATCGCCCGCCGGCGAAACGCCGCAAACTCCATCTCAACAGGCTTCTTGGCGCGGCGCGGCATTTCATCCGGCAAGCGTTGGAATGTTGGTTCTGTTCCTGCTCGGCACTGCGGCGTTTTTTTGGCGTAAGCATTGGCATTCGTGGCGGCGCGGACTTAAACGCGACGCAGAAGAATCCGCCGTCCGTTTTTACCAGGAAATGCTGCGCCTGCTGGAACGCGCCGGCTACAAACGCGAACCGCATCAAACTCCACAGGAATTCGCCGCGCAACTCTCCATCCCCGCCGTCAAAGAATTAACGGGGCTGTATCAGCAAATCCGTTTCGGCGACCAGCCCTTGAGCCAGGACGAAGCCACCCGCATTGACGCGTTGCTGCGCCAATTGAAGGCGCAAAAGAAAAAAGGCCGACTCACTTCATTCAGTCACGCCCGGTAGTGCCGCGTCGCCGAAAGCCTGGAAGTTACCATCAGTGACAAAACCGTTCCGGTTAATTACGTCGGAGAAACACTGTGCTTCTACGTAATGTATTAAATGAACCCCGAACTTCCGGCGGATGTTACCTGCACCGTCAGCTTGCTGGTTAAATCAACGATGGTGAGGCAAGCTCGTCAGAACTAATCCAGTAAAAATCTTGACCCGTTATTAGGCCAATCGAGAAAGCGAATAACCGAAAACACGGGAATGAAAATTCACCGCAACACGATTCTTCCTGCCCGTGCTTTTGTTTTTGCACCTAGCTGCCCCATCTTGTAAGGG
>CAZRXE010000044.1:0-5590 GCA_964603695.1 uncultured Heliomicrobium sp. | reverse complement strand
GTTGGTCTTTCTTTTTGGCCGAATCGGCTTTGGGCGATTGGCGCGCTTCCTCGGCGGACGCTGCTTCGGTAGGCTTCTCTTTGTTATTGCCGGAGCCGGGGTTGGACGTGTGTTCGGACTTTTCCTTCGAGTTTCGCGAAGCTGCGCGCGAGGTGTTTGGCTTTACCTGGTTGGGAGAAGGCGAAACTGCTGCGGCGGGCGCGACGCCGGTCAGCAATTGTTTCCATTGAATGGAGCGCCCCAGCACAATGCCGCCGGCAAGCAGCGCCAGTAGAATCAGCAAATCGAACAAACGTTTTCCAGCCCGGCCAATCGGCGTTTCCTCCGCTTCCGGTTCTTCCGGCGAGTAGTCGTAAAGCATGGCGCGGCATTTAGTGCAGTACGCATGGCTATCGGGAACGTCGGTTTTACACCTTGGACAACGCATAACATTTCACCTGATGATTTCGGATGGTTGTGAGATCGGCGACTTTCAGTTGCAACAGAATCGGTTGCCTGGGGCCAGGAAGATGAACAATCAACGATCAATGCGGCGCGTATCATTGCACACGGGAATTTGGATGAAAAGCGCGCGATTCTTTTTCGCCAAACGAGGTTTTCTTTAGGCTTTTTTCAGCAGCCACGTATAATACCTGCCCTGTAGCCCCGCTTCTTTTCATTCCGAATTTCATTCCGACACTCCGCTCCCCCGCCAGTTTCCGTTCTGAGACAACCAAAGCTTATGCAGAAATTGCTGTTCAATGTGCCGCGACGAGCGGTGTGGGCGCTGTTCATCGTCGTGTTTCTTTGTTGGAATTCCTCCGAAGTCGAGCGCGCGGCTTCGTTCGTGCAACCGGCCTGTCCGCCGCCGACTATCAATGGCCGCCTGGGATCTGGCAGCACGGATTATCCGGGCGTCAGCGGAACGCTGCTGGGCCGATTGAATCGCAACGGCGTGGCCGGCGCGTGCAACTCGCCTAAGACCTGTTCGTTGGCGACCGCCACTGGACAGCGCGCTTACGATGCCTACACCTTTCGCAACAGCGGAACGACGCAGGCTTGCGTGACGGTGACGCTGAACGTTCCGCAACAGCTCGGCGCGAATTACCAGGCCAACAGTTATCTGGGCAGTTTCAATCCCAATGATATTTGCGCGAATTACCTGGCTGATCCCGGCGTGAGCAGCGCAACGCTTTCAGTGCCGGTTGTTTATTCATATCTTGTCCCGGCGGGCGCGACGTTCGTCGTTGTCGTGCAAACCACAAACCCTGGCGAGATCGGCGGCGAATACCAACTCAAGGTCGAAGGTCTGCCGAATTGCGCCGGCGTTTGCGCGTTGAATTGTCCCAGCAACGTTTCCGCCGTGACGACCGGCGATGGTGCAAAGATCAATTACGCTTTGCCGACGATGGTGGGCAGTTGCCAGAACGTCAGCGCGGTGACTTGCACGCCATCGCCCGGAAGCGTGTTTGGTATTGGAACGACCTCCGTCAATTGCTCTGCGCGCAGCGGCGCTGAGACGATCAGTTGCTCTTTCAATGTCGCGGTCAGCAAGGTTTTGGCAACGATTCTTGAACCTGCCGGTTGTGTTGCGCCGGGCAGCACGGTCGCGGCGCAATTCGCCGTGACCAACAGCGCCGGCAGCGCGCAAAGCGTCACGGTATCTGCTGTTTTGCCACCGCAATTGCTGGCGCTCGGCGGAAGCTGTTCGTTCAGCAACGTCAGCAACGGAGTTTGTCAAATCGCAACTCCTGCGTCGGTCGCTTTTTCCGGTACGCTGGGCGCGGGGCAGACAGCGACCGTTAGTTACCGTGCGCAAGTTGCCGACAGTGAGCGGAAAGACGCCAGGTTTTGCATTGATACCTCGGTTCGCTTCAACAACGGGCCGCCAACGCCGGCGCAATCCTGTGTGACCGTGAGCTGCGATCCGGCGGGTGACGGCCATCTCTTGCCCACTGCGTTTTCAAGCCACGACGGACGCCCCGGCTCCGTGTTGATTTATCCGATTTACACGTCGTCCGCAGCTAACATTCAAAAACAGAACACGCGATTGAGTCTGACCAATCTGGATGCGCTGCGCAGCGTCACGTTGCATCTTTTCCTGATTGACGCGGACACCTGTCAGATTCGCGATTTCTTTCTTTGCCTGACGGCCAATCAAACGGCGAGCTTTCTGGCTTCGGATATTGATCCAGGCACGACGGGCTTCATCGTGGCCGCGGCTGTGGATCAACAGGGCTGTCCGATCAATTTCAATCAATTGGTCGGCGAAGAGTTCGTCAAGTTCACTTCCGGCCACGAAGCGAATCTGAGCGCGGAATCTATTCCGGCAATTGCGGGCGGCTTGCCTGCCTGCGGCGGAGGAGCTTTGACTGCGACGTTGCGGTTTGACGGCGTCAGTTATGCGCCGCTGCCGCGAGTGCTGGCCGCCGGCGGATTTCCCAGCCGCGCCGACGGCAACAACACGCTGCTGATTCTCAATCGCATCGGTGGTGATTTGGCCGGTGGCGCGGCGACGACCAGTGCCATGATTTCGCTGGTTTATGACGATGCCGAAACGCCTTACAGTCTCAGTTTCAACCTGGCTTGCCAATATCGCGGCAGCGTCTGGGTCAGCACGCGAGCGACTCCACGATTTGAAACCGTCGTTCCTCCGGGACGCAGCGGCTGGGCGAAGTTTTACAGCAGCAATGTTGACGAAGCTTTTCTGGGCGTGACGATCAATCTCAATCAAAACGCCTACGCACAAGCCGGCGCGTTCAACGCCGGTCACAACCTGCACAAACTGAGTTACACGACAGCGGCCAGGTACACGATTCCGATTCTGCCGCCAGGCTGTTGAGTTCAAGCGCGCCGTGGTTAAGATGGCGACATGATCGTTCACCATCCGCCCTTCATTATGCATCGCTTTGCCACGCTCGGTTCGACTAATGACGCACTCAAACAAATGACTGATGCGCCGGAGTTCACCTGCGTCCTGGCCGACGAACAAACCGCCGGACGCGGACGCCGCGACCGCGTTTGGCATTCCTCACCCGGCGACGGGCTTTATCTTTCCATCCTGCTTCGCCCGGCAAAAACTTCAACCAAAATTCCGCTGCTCAGCTTGATGACCGCCGTCGCCGTTGCCGAAACCCTGCTCGAACGCGGCATTGACGGCGTCGACATTAAATGGCCGAACGACGTGTTGGTCAATGAACGCAAGCTCTCCGGCATTCTCATCGAAAGCATCGGCGCTGCCGAACTTCGTGTTGTGGTCGGTGTCGGCGTCAATCTGAATCATCAAGCCTTTCCCGAAGAACTACGACAAACGGCGACTTCATTAAAGATCGAAACCAGTCGGACTGTCGTCGTGGACGAATTTCGCGATCAACTGCTCAATCAATTTCATCATTGGTATGAATGCTGGAAGCGCGGCGAAAGAGAAGCCATTCTCAGTCGCTGGCAGCAGCTTTCCGGTTATGCGCGCGGTCTTCGCGTTTCGGTCACGCTAGACCATCAACAACTGACAGGCGAAACCGCCGGCTTGAATGAAGACGGTGCATTGTTGCTGCGCACGGAAGACGGCGCATTGAGAACAATTCTCTCCGGCGAGGTAATGCAATTAAGAAAACAATCAGCGGATTGAAGACAGCACAATTTTATTTTCGATTTTTTCTTTCTCCGCCACATCAACACGGGTTCAAGTTGGACAGTGTTTGGAGCGCAAGCTAAGATGCGATGGCCGAATCCAAAGAAGAGAAAACAACACTGAACGCACTGATTTTATGGTCTACGGTTTGTCTCAGCAGGGATGAATTACTTCAACTACTTTACTGAAATCGAGGGAGAATTTGTGAAACGGCGTGGCCGCCACATGCTGGTTTCCCCGCTGGATTGGTCTTTGATGGAGATGTGGAAACAGCGCGGCATTCCGTTGCACATCGTGTTGCGCGGCATCAACTCTTCCTTCGATGGCTATGACGAACGCGCCCGACGCGGACGCAAAGTCAATTCGCTGTTTTATTGCCAGCAGGAAGTCGAGTCGCAGTTTCTGGAATACTGCGACTCGCAAGTCGGCGGTGCGCAAAACGGACAGGCGCACACCAATGGAAACGGCCACGCGCCGGAAGGCTACGAAGACGCTTCGCCCGTGTTGAGCCGGCAAGCCGTGACAGACCATTTGAGCGAACGGCTTGAAACCTTGAAGCTATTGGGCACGCGCCACGCCGATAATGAAGCGTTGAAAGAGACCTTTGAACGCGTGACGATGCGGCTGGAACAAATCATAGAAGACTTGCAAGTGGCCAGCGCCTTGATGCCCGAATCGCTCGAAACAGATTTGACGATGATAGAGGAAGTGATTCTGGACGGATTGAAAGACGGTCTTGGGCAGGAGCCGTTGAAAGAGATCGAGAATGAAGGTCACGAAAAACTGCGCGGTTACAAAAAGAGCATGGGGCAGGAGGTTTACCGGCAAACCATTAACAATTTCATCGCGCGACAATTGCGCGAACAGTTCAAGATTCCACGGCTGAGTTTGTTTTACCTTTGAGCAGGTAAATGGCGGTTGGTGATAGATAGTTGGTAGTCACGGGCTGCCGGCACTGCGATTTCCACCAGCCACCAGCCACCAACCACCATTAACTAATGATTGGCGAAGTTCACGAGATCACGGTTGAGAAACTGGTTTACGGCGGCGATGGGCTGGCGCACATCGGCTCGCAAGCCGTCTTCGTGCCGGTTGCCGCCGCCGGAGATGTGTTGCGCGTTCGCCTGACCGAAGTCGAGCGCAATTACGCGCGCGGCGTGATCGAAGAAATTCTCGAACCTTCGCCAGCGCGCCGCACGCCGCCTTGCGCGCATTTCGGTGTTTGCGGCGGTTGTCAGTTGCAGCATCTTGATTATGCTGCGCAGCTCAGTGCCAAAGTCGCTTTCGTCCGCGAATCGCTGCGGCGGCTCGGCAACATCGAATGGGAAGGCGAAATCGCCGTTCGCGCGGCGGAAGAGTTCGGCTATCGTTCGCGCGCCGAACTGAAAGTCGCCCGCGATGAAACGGGCAAAACCCGCATAGGTTATTTCCAGGCTGGCACGCGCGAAGTTTGCGAAGTGGAAAACTGTTTGATCCTGATGCCCGCCGCCAATCGCGAATTGCAACGGCTGCATGCCGAACCTTCCTCGATTCCGAGCGACGCCACGCGCGTTCATTTCACCGTCGGCGACGAAGAAGTGATAGTCACGCCGGCCACCGGCGAAAACGGCAAATCCGAAGCCGTGGACGGTCTGGGCACTGCGCATCAACTCATCAACGGCGTCAATTACGGCTTCGGCGTGCGCTCTTTCTTTCAAGGCAACCGGCTGCTGGTCGAAGAGTTGGTGGACACGGCCATTGGCGATGCGCGCGGACAGTTGGCGGTGGATTTATACGCCGGCGTCGGACTGTTCAGTTTACAACTGGCCAAAACGTTCGCGCAGGTTTGCGCCGTCGAAGGCAATCGCCCCGCCGCCAATCACGGCATCGAAAACGCCCGCGCCAACAATCTGTCGAACGTCCGTTACGAACCGATTTCGGTCGAAGCCTGGTTGAAATATAAGTCGCTGGAATTTCCGCGCCCGGATTTTGTTTTGCTCG
>CAZRXE010000043.1:0-1879 GCA_964603695.1 uncultured Heliomicrobium sp. | reverse complement strand
CGTTGGCCCACATGCGATCCGGCGGTCCGCCCAGACCTATGGTTCCCGACGACGTATCTCCAGCCTTTCGCTGCCACATAGTCGCTGAATAATCCTGAACAATCATGCCGTTTTGTTCGGCGCGTTGTTCCGGCGTGGCGCGATGCGCGCGCGAGTAAAGCATCCACGGCGCGGTGACGATCAAAGCCGCGCCGGCAAAGACGGCAGCGGGTTTCCATTTTCGTTCTTTCAGCAAATACACCAGGCCGGCACCAATCACCGCCAGGCCGATGGAACGAGTGAGGAAGGCAACAGCGGCCAGCACTCCGCCCAGAGCGGCGTGCCGCAATTGCGATTTGCCGTCTTCAGCGCGGATGCCGGATTCAACCACCAACATTGCCAGAAGTTGAAAGCAGGTGAAGACGCATTCGGACATGACAGAGGAAGTGGCTAGAAACACCAACCCCGGCGTTAGCGCCACCACCAGCGCGGAAATCAGCGAAAGCAGATGCGGCCATTCGCGGTCGCGAGTGAAATGTTTGTAACTTACCCAACCCACGCCGAGCATTGCCAGAACCGAAACCGATTTCAGCAATATTACGTTGCTCGGAAAATCCGGCCAGAGACGGTAGGCGAGCGAAACCAAAAATGGAAAGCCGGGCGGATAAATCGGCGGAATTCCCGGCGTCGGCGAATTCATCAATTGATAGCCTTGCCCTGTGGCCAGCGATTTCGCCAGCAAGATGTACCACGCATCATCCACGAACAAACCAGCCACGCGATCGAGTCGCAGCGCGTAAATCGCGCCTATTAGCAGCAACCCGCCCGCCAGACTTGCGATGGTGAAAGTTGCGGAACGCTTTTCATCGCGCGCCAAAGCATCGTTGGCGGCGTCCGTGGGTGAGGTTTTGTTCGCGCCATCCAGGCGCGCTTTGACGTTGGTGCTTTTAGCCATACCAGGAAAACTTATGGAATTCGGTAAACGAAAATCGAATGCCCGATGACGGCAATCGGTTGCAGGTTTCGCAACCGCGCCATGAACTGTTCCACGCCGGGCGCGTCCTGATTCCGAATGTTGGCGCATTGCAGCCCAGTGGCGCTGACGGCGACGATTGCGCCGGACTGCACCGCGCTGAATGGTTCCAGCGTGCGGCGTTTGTTGCCGGGATTGAACGACGGCAGAAAGCGCGCCTTGATGCCGTAATACTCAGGCTTGGCGCTGCCGAAATAACTCAGGAAGAACGGCTCTTCAGAATGTTCGCGGCGGTATTGCGCCAACTCCTTCAAATCCTGTCCCCAATCCAGATTGGAATCCACCAGCCATTCGTAACCGTTTGAAGAGCCGCCGGCGAATTGATTGAAGTAAGTCAGAAAGTTCGGGTAAGTCCTGGCCGTTTCCACAACGTTCCAAGCCAGCAGCAACGCGCAAGCAACGGCCAGCGCCCGCTGCCGGTTGAAATCCAGCGCGCGCGCCATCTTTGCCGCAAAAACAATCAGGAACGGGTAAATCGGAAGCAGATGGCGGTGGCCTATGTTCAGATTGCTACTGAGCGCGAACGCTGCGTAAATGGCCACCGGCGCAAGCAGCGTCGCTTCGGCCAACCAACCCGCACCGTAGCGATTGATGAAGACCGCCGCCAGAGCAATCAGCAGCAACAAGGGAATCGTCGTCTTCACGGCGAAGGTGACTAGGAAGTAATACCACCAGCCTTCGGTCGAATATTCGCCCATCAAAAAGGCGCTGCGGCTGGCGGTGCTTTCCTGCGTGCGCAAAAAGCCGTAGGCAAAAGCTTCCGGCAACAGATGCGCTTCGCGTCCCCAGCGTACGGCGTCGGCGACGAAACTGTCTGAAGGCCCAAACCGATCCCAATTGATGGACGCGGACATTTTCGGATCGGGC
>CAZRXE010000042.1:0-3805 GCA_964603695.1 uncultured Heliomicrobium sp. | reverse complement strand
CAGTGGTGTAAAAAATGTCCGTGTCGTTGACCAGATTGAGATGAATGGCCAGTTCGCGTGCGTAAACGGGGTTGGCAGCGTTCTGCCAGGTGTTGATCGAAGCCACAGTGCCTGCGTTCGTGCCGCCGCCGTAAGCGTTGCTGTATTCCCAGGTGGTGGCGATGGCGATACGGTAATTGCGCAGCGAAGGCCCCACGGCAGTCAGCGGCCCGTTAATGCGCGAATGTCCCGGATTGATTTTGTGAACATCGGCCGTCAAACACTGCGCCGTTTGATCCTGCGCGCCGCCCGCTTCGACTGCGTAAAGCTCGCCGCCTTCCAGCGGGTAAATATTGAAAGTTTGATGCCCGTCCGTCAGCAGCGCATGAAAGCCTCGCGGAGACAGATCGCAACGCATGGTCATTGCCGGTCTGTCCACCGCCTGCCCACGATAACTTTTGATTTCCGGGAAACGCGCGGCCAATCCTGGTTCCAACGCGAGCGATTCTTCCAGACGAAATTGCGCGAATGTGCCGTCCGGCAAAGGCAGACTCAATATCGCCTTGCTTTCAGCGAGCGGCGCGCGAAATTCAAAAGGCGCGCGTGCCAACACTTGCGTCAATGCCGCGCGATTCAGCCTGAAAGAGCGTGCAGCGAATGTTCCAAACTGTTGTGTGGTCGGCGGCAAATCGTGCGGCTTCCAAAGGGTTTCCGGCAAAGCTTGCACCGTCGTTTGCCGAGCGGCTTTAACTCCGCGCTCCATTCGCGGCAGAAGCAAAAACACACTCCCCCCAAAACACAACCCTGCGAAAATCAGACTGAAAACAAAACGCATTTTGCATCCCAGAAATGTCCGAATGATTGCTGATGCATCAACTCTATTGTTGCGAGTCATGGCAAAGTCCTCCGTAATTAAAAAGGTTATGGCGGATCAGCAGGGGATAGAAAATTTGGCCGCTTCCAGGTGTGGGCCATTGAGCGGTTTATATCCGCAGCTTTGCGGGCAAGCGAAAAGCGCGAATTTTATTTGAGGGGAAACGTTCCGCTTCCTGCGTGGGTCAGTGAGCGTTTAATTTGATATCTGATAGCGCTGTTGTTTTAAGGCAGCGGAAGTATAGAAGCAAAAATAAACTTTTCATAGAGTTATGATGCAATTTTTACAATGAGTGCATGTGAATGCTTACTGCGCTAATAGTTTGATCATTCGGTAAGCCAAATTGCTACTCTAAATCTCTTCAGCTAGACTCCTGCCGCTTTTCACACCATTCGGCAGGAGGCTTCATGTTCCGAAAACCCGATTTTTTCGTCACCCAGATATGGGTTGTAGTGTTGTTACTCGCGCTGAGTACCGCCATCGGCAAGGCGCAAACCGCCGGCGCGGTTCTGCAAACTGATCGTCTCGCCGCCGAACTTGAACCTGAAATCAAACGCGCGATGGAAGCCGGAAAAATTCCTTCCTGCACGGTGGCGCTGGTGGCCGGCGACCGCATCTTGTGGCAACAGGCTTACGGCTATTCCAACGTCTGGTCGCGCACGCCCGCCAAACTCGACAGCGTTTATTTGATCGGCTCCACCTTCAAAGCCATGTCCACCGTCGCGCTGTTGCAATTGATGGAACGGGGCAAATTCAAACTCGATGATCCGGTCAGCCCGCATCTGACCGAATTCAAGATTCAAGGCGAAGACCCAAAACAACCCGTCACTTTTCGTCATTTACTGACACACGTTTCAGGAATGCCGGCGGATTTCGGCCCCTTTGCATTGTGGGGCGACTCCAGCCCGCCCAGCCTGAATGACTACCTAAAAGCTTCGCTCAAAGTCACCGCGCCGCCGCTGCAAAAAGAGGTTTACTCGAACATGGCCTATTCGCTGATCGGCTATCTGGTGGAAAAGCTTTCGGGCAAGCCTTTCAAACAATACGTTCGCGACAATGTCTTCGCGCCGCTGGACATGCGCGACACGGAATTCAATCCACGCCCGGACATGGACGAACGCCTGACAGTGCCTTACGTGGCGGACGAAAAGACCGGCGAACAAAAAGCCACCGCCCGTTTGCGCGCCCAGGTCTGGCCCGCCGGATTGGTTTACGGCACGATCCATGATCAAGCCAACTGGCTGATTGCCAATTTGAACGGCGGCGAATTCGGCGGCAAGCGCCTGCTTGCTGAAGCTACGCACAAACAAATGCTAACCAAACAATATCCGCAGTTTCCCGGCCCGGTGGAAAACCTGTGGGGAAGCAAGCAGGCAGGCTTCGGATTGACTTGGTGGGTGGATGAACGCGGCGGCGATTTATATTTCGCCCACAGCGGTAGCGTGCCTGGCTACACCGCGTTTTTGCTGGGCAACCGCACGCGCAAACTCGGCTTTGCCATTTTGACCAACGGCAACCGCGCGCATCCGCATTTAATCAAGCTGGCGGATCAAGCGATGGAATTGTTGATCAAACATTCCGCCGCCGGCAGGTAACTCGCCCTTACATTTCAGAAAAGTTCTTGAGCAGTTTCAGTCCGGCAGCCTGGCTTTTTTCGGGGTGAAACTGCACGCCGACAATGTTGTCGCGTCCGCAAATCGAAGCGTAACGCATTCCGTAATCGGTTTCGCCCAGCACGCACGCGGCATCCGGCGTTTCGACGTAATAAGAATGCACGAAGTAAAAAAACGTCTCGCTCGGCAGTTCGCTGAAGACCGGATGCGCTTGTTTGAATTCGACTTGATTCCAACCGATGTGCGGAACGTGCAATTTGTCAGGGAACTTGACCACGCGCCCCGGCATCAAGCCCAAGCCTTTGTGGACGCCGAACTCGTGACCTTCCTCGAACATCATTTGCAAACCGACGCATAAACCGATGATCGGTTTTCCGGCGTTGGCCGCGTCGAGCACCAGATTTTCAAATCCGTGCGCGCGCAGCCCGTCCATACAGGCTTTGAACGCGCCCACGCCCGGCAGCACCAATTTCTCTGCCGCGCGCAACACTTTCTCATCGCTGGTGACGACGGCTTCAATGCCCTGCGAAGTGAACGCTTTTTCGACGCTGCGCAAATTGCCCACGCCGTAATCAATGATTGCGATACTCATCAGATAACCCCTTTCGTGGACATCACGCCCTGAATTCGTTCGTCCAACCGAACGGCTTGCGACAACGCGCGCGTCGCGGCTTTGAAGACGGCTTCGATAATGTGATGTTGGTTGCGGCCGTAGAGAAGTTCGATGTGCAGATTGCAGCGGCAATGTTCGGCGAAGGAATGCCAGAAATGTTCGGCTAGTTCGACGGAAAACGTGCCGACCCGGTCGCGCGTGTTTTCGACGCGGTAAATCAAAAAGTAGCGCCCGGAAAGATCAACCACCGCGCGCGCCAGCGTTTCGTCCATCGGCACATAAGCGTAGCCGTAACGCACAATGCCTTTTTTGTCGCCCAGCGCCTCGGCAAACGCCTGCCCCAGGCAAATGGCGATGTCTTCGACGGAGTGGTGATCGTCAATCTGCAAATCGCCTTTGCAGACGAGTTCCAGATCGAACAGTCCATGCCGCGCGAACAGATCAAGCATGTGATCCAAAAACGGCACGCCTGTACTGACGGCGCTTTTGCCCGATCCGTCCAGATTCAACTTTAGATGGATGTCGGTTTCCTTGGTGGTGCGTTTGATTTCAGCTTGCCGGTTCATTACCGCCTTAACATTTCCCTTCAATACGGATCGTGTGACGAAAGGTAACGATCAGGAGACGATCTGTAAAGTCGAGTGAGAGGCGTGCTGACGTTTCATCAAGCGCGCCGCAAGGGTTGCCGTTGTCCATACGTCAAAGACCGCCACAACCATTCCGCCG
>CAZRXE010000041.1:0-5861 GCA_964603695.1 uncultured Heliomicrobium sp. | reverse complement strand
ACGTGGCTTTCAACTTGTTCAACTTCAATTCAGGTTTCGGCATCGCTTACCTCCCCTCGCGCGAGCCTGAATCAAAGAGCGGCATCTGCTCTTCGTCCAATGAAATCGGATCGTACTCCGGTTCAAATCTCAACTCTTGCTGGGCCGAAGGCTTTGAACTGGCCATCGCGCGCGCGGCCTCCCAGCGTGAAGGTTTTGGTTTTGATGGTTGTTGCCTTGGCGGCCTTTCTGTCTCAGGTTCTTTGTGATGCCTGGTCACTGCCTGAGTGATCGAAGGTTCCGTTGATTCGTTAGTTGGCGGCGTGAAGTGCAATTCCGGGTCATCCGCGCGCTGGAAACACATCTCACGCTCGGACAAAGGAGGGTTCTCGTTCCTAGCAAATTTCGGATAGGTCAGTCGCAACGGCGGCGCGTTGCTGATGATGGCGATGGCCTGTTTGTATTTGGTCATCTGTCTGATTTCTCCCGCGTCCATCAGTGGTCGTCCGACTTCAGTCGTTCGCTCTGAATCGAATTTGTTGCCCTCGCGCACATCGGTCAGGCTGGCTTGCAGAACCGTCGTCGTACCGAGCCTGCGTGATGCATATTCCGCCGTGCGTTGATCTACGCCGGGAAGAAAGACCATCGCACCGACCGAGCCAAGCACGGCATCGCCGCCATCGGTTCCATACTGGCTGTAAAGCTGCGCGATATTTTGGTAGCCGAGCGCGTAGGTCATCCGCCGCCCGCGCCCTACGCCAAGCGCAGCCGGAAGATCAGGAATGTGGATGTTGCCGATTTCGTCCAGGTTGAAGAGCACCGGCGCGGAAGCCTCGCTTATTTCGCCATTCCGCAAACAATCGTTGGCAAGGCCGAAGAAGGTGGACAGCACCCGCTTGTAGCGTTCCGCATCGCCTTCGGGCACGATCATGAAGATCGCCGTGCCCGCCTGCCGGAGTGCGGTGAAATCAACGAATCTGACTCCGCGCGCGGCCATCGGATTCGTGATCGGCGAAGAGATTGCCATCATATTCGGCGTGGAGAAATCGGCGCACGCCACGCCCAAACCAATCAGCACACCGGCTTGAAGCTTCGGCTCGACCTTGCTGAACATCCCCCAGTAGAGCGGCACTTTCGGGTCAGCCGATTTCATCATCTGTTCGTTGAGTTGCTGAAGTGACAGCGTTGAGATCAGTTCCTGAATCATGTGTGGCGCCGGACGCGCGTGCAGTTGATTCAATTGCAGCAGGATTGCAGTCAGCGCTGCTTTCTCTGCTTCCTTCCAAAACGGATCAGCCGTCGAACGTCGGCTTTGCTCGGAATCCAGAATCATCGTCGCGACTTTGTGCGCGTACTCTGCGTCGTTCTTGCAGGCGGGCAGGAAGTTCCAGCGATCCGTCCGTTCCGGCTTCTGCAGATCAATCCGGTAGACGTTGCGAAAGAGATAGGCCGTCTGGTCATAGAGTTCACCTTTCGGATCAAGCACGATCACTGATCCGGTGCCCGCCCAAGCGCGCTGCCAGGTGATGAAAAATGTGGATGATTTGCCGGAGCGCGGCGGGCCGAACATTGCCAGGTGACACGTTGAATGTTCCGGGCCGAGCACAACATTGTGCTTTCTTCCAAAGCCTCCCAGTAGCAGCGTGAATGGCGGAAGCAGCTCGTCCTTACGACGCGCTAGATTCAGATCCTTCAGCGTTTGAGCATCGGCCCAGAGAGCCGAGCCGTATGTCACTCGCTGATGATAGTTGTAATAAGGCAGCCAGAGTTGCGCGGCCTCGATCCAGGAGATAAACACAGAGGTGATTCCCAAACAGTGCGCGGCGATTTCAATTTCGATTCTGAGCGCAAGCCAGAGCGCCGATTTCCATAAAAGCCAGGCGGAAAGAAAGCCTGACACAATCAGCAAGATCGCCTGGCCGCAGATACCCAGCAAGTGCAGCGCCGCGTGATAAGCGGGCAGATGTTGAGCCGACGCCGGACGCGGAATGTGATATTCGGCGTCAATCCGCTGACAAATTTGCATCAACGATTTCGGCTGTCGCTGCCACCACTGGCGGAATTGACTCAGGCTATTTGTCGGCATACTGGCTCGCCCACAGGTTGAGAGAGTCAATCTCTTGCGGGGTGAATTGGCGTTCCCGCAATGGCTCGATGCTCCAATTCAATGCCGCGACCTCTGCGGGCGAGGCAAACGGCTCAGGCAGTTTGACGCCTTCTGTTCTCTTCGCCACAAGCAGCAACGCGCCGGAATTGTCATCGCCACCTGTCGAAAGCCGCGTGATCAGTGCCGGGCCGTCGAGTTGCTCACGGCCAATCGAGACGACTTCCAGCCCCAGCGGCTGCGGGCGAAAACGCACATAGATCGTTGCGTGATCGGAAGTCAGCACACCCTTACTTGCAGTTCGATGGATGCCCGGAGGAAAGAGATTACGCACAAGCATCAGGTCTAACAGTGCGTCAACGCTTGTAATGCTTCGGTTGCTCATTTGTTCGTTCACGGCAAGCAGTGCCAGCCCCATCAACACACCGGTTGCTTCGCGCACTCGCAAAGCCATTCGAGCCACTTCGCCGTCTGGCAGGCTCGACGCACTGGGTGTTTGTGATGATGCCGATGTGGAAGCCTCAATCGTTGGATCGGCAATTTCCACGCGAGCTTTGACGCGATAGCTCCGGGCGTTTAGCCAACTTACCAGCAGCATTCCGGCAAATACGATTACTACCGTCGTCATGACGATGAGCGGCGGTGACGGACGCCAACGTGTTCTTTCGGTCTTCATGCGGCAATCTCCTCAAGTTCATCAATCCAGACATCTATTTCCGAATTCGGCGCTTCCATAACCGCTTCAACTCGCGCCAGCGACTTGCGCAGGTTCTCCAAATCCAGATGCCGCTTGGCGAGAAAGCAGAGGTGCGATTCAATCTCGTGGATGCTCAAGTCTTGATGCCCGGCATTAGTGAGTGTGCGCATTAACGCGATGGATTCACGCAAGCCCGGCTTATCAACAATCCCCGGTAAGCCACGAATCGCACTAATGAGCTTGACCATTTTCAGAAGCATCAGGCGCGAGGCTTGCGGACATCTTGCCATCAGAATGCCTGCCTCTTCGCGCAGCGTTGGCGCGGGTAGCCAACTGTAAAGACAGCGCGAACGCATCGGTGAAGACAGGTCGTGGCGTTGATCGTTCGAGAGCAGAATCACGACAGGCCAGCGTGCCTGATCACGCACACCGATTTCGCCGTAGCGCGGGACGTGGGCGTACCCACGCGCGAAAAGTTGCAACAACATGTCCTCGATCTTCTCGCTTACCTTGTCGAACTCATCGCAGATCAGAATCGGAATGACATCATCCTGAGCCGCTCGTTCATAAGCGGCGAGTGCTTCACCAAGAATCAAAAACTCGCGCGCCCACTGCCCGGCGCGCACATCGTCAAAGCTCTGTCCCTGTGCTACGGCCTGCCGCACCGACTGTGTTTGCGCCTCACTGTCCCAGCCATAGAGCACATCCGCGAGTGTGAGACCTTCCATCCCTTGCAGGTAAAAGACCGGCAAGTTGCAGGCTTCGGCCAGGCTTTCTGCCAACGCCGTCTTCCCGCCTCCGCGAGGCCCTTCGATCAGCCAGGGCAAGCCACTCCGTAGGACGTGGGATAGATCGCGGAGCATTCCACGCTGGATGACGTGGCCTGTGGTATGCAGCAAATCGGCAATGGCTTGCTCGCCATTTTCGCCCAAGAGACTTCGCGGATTGATGACCGGTAGATTCGGATTGTTCGCTTGCATGCGGATTCACGGCTTTTGCGCTTCAATTTCGTTGAGTACCGCCTGCGCCACCTGTTGAAGTTCAGGACTCATCCTCGGCAAGGCTGCGCGAATGCGAGCCGGATCGGCTTCCGCCATCAATTCGGCAAGTTCGTCGTCGCTCAGATTTCCCTCTTTCACGCCAACCTCGGCAAGATACGGACTTGAGCCTTCAGATTCTGGCAGCGTCGTAACCAGTACAAATCCGACAGTTCCGGCAGCGACTTCGACAAAGTTGCGATTCTGATCTGATTGACCGTTGGCCCCGGTTGTAGAGCGGTAGGTTCCATAAGGATCAGTGGCGACTATCACCGCTGAACTGCGGCGATTCAAAATGCTTGTGCCGATCTGTATTCCGGCCTGTGCGGTGCGGTCTAGGACTTTCACCCAGACAGGTGATACCTGCCGCTGTTTCCCGCGCAATCCTGCGCCGCCGTCATTCCCGAGGGCTTCTCCTTCGAGTTTTGTGAACGCTTGTGAATTGGGGTCAATGTATCCCTTGATCTGCAGATAAGCGCGATCCAGATTGCCGCCAACCACATTGCCTATGAAGACCGTTCCTCGCTTGAGTTGCCAGTGTTCCGTTTTGAGATCGCGAACAAGCTCCAGCCTGGCCAGAGATCCGATGCGCAACGTGTAAAGCACCCCCATCAAGCGGACCGGCAACATTGCGCCAAAGTTCGGTTTTGATATTCGTTTGATCAGGCGGGTCTGTTGATCACCATCGGATTTTTGGTTGGCTGTTTTGGTGGCTTGGGTTTTTAGAGGGAAATCAGATGAAGCCGTCTTCACAACAGCCCCCGTGCTTTCTACTGAAGTGGTTGTCGCCGCGTATCGGATTGACCGAACATAATTGGATTTGGATAACGCTCCGGCAGTTGAGGCCGCTGGCGTTTGCGCGACAGCGTTCGACTTTGCACGGGAATCAACCATCTGGCCATTCTGCTTGGGATCATCCGGCCTTTTGGCCAACAGCGCTTCTGGCGGCGGTGCAAGAGTCGCGGATATGCCTGGCTGGATTGGCGGGGTGACCTTTTCCCCACTCGTTTCAGATGCCACATTCGTCGGTGGTTGCCCCGAAGCAATGTTCACCTCTTCAGCATTTGGCGAAGGGATCGTGACTGGACCAGTCAATGAACCGCTGATTGAGTCAAAGGCAGCCTGTTTGATGTCTTCTCCGCTCGATACTTTCTCTGTCAGCTTTTTATTCGCCTTGAGGTCAACCGTCTTTTCCCGCATCAGGTAATAAGCGCCGAAGCCAGTGATTGCCGCCAGGGTCAAAAGCGCCAGCAGCGACACCACCAATCGTTTGCGGCGACTTCCGCGAGCCTTCTCCTGTGGCAGCTTGACGCCTTCATCAAGCTCGGACAGGCTCGGCGGCTTTTCCTGATTTGTCTGAACATCATTTCGATTCTCATTCATTGCTCGGTCCTCCTATCGCTTGCCCATTGTTAATTCCATCGTGACGGGTTCATCCGCCGCATTGATCTGTGCGACAGCGACACCGAGTCGCTGCTTTGCCCCGATCACTGGCGCCTCGTAGGTGATGAAATAGTGCGCGATCTGTTTTGGCGCGATCATTCCATCCGTGACAGAGCTGTTGACCTTCAAGTGTGTGACCGGCTCGAACTGAAGGACACGCCCTTTGTCGTCCAGTGTTTGGATTTGCAATTCGGGGTGGCCGGGCACGATCTTGATCGGTGCATCCAACATGTTGCGGACTGTCACGGCGACTTGTTGATGATTGGCGTCAACGATGCGCGACTGAATCGCAATCTTCAGCCCGTGCTGAGACTTGCTCCATTTTTCTTTGCCTTTAGGGAAGACATCTTCAACGCGGAGGTTCTGGGTTTCTGTCGTTTTCTTTGGTGTCTCTCCATTTGGAGGACTTGAAGCCTGCGGCTGTTCTTTTTGCGTGGAGGGGATGCTTGCCGGCGGATTTTGTGCTGGTGGTTGAGGCGGTGGATCCGTCGGAATTCGGATTGACGAAACCGGCTGCTTGCCTGTTGCATTAGTGTCCCGCCTGTCCAGGTTGATTGCCAGCCCCGCCGCTCGTCTGGCGTTGGCAATGGCATCGCGGTCA
>CAZRXE010000040.1:0-8539 GCA_964603695.1 uncultured Heliomicrobium sp. | reverse complement strand
CCTTCGTCATAACCGACATAACCCGGAGGCGCGCCGATCAACCGCGCGACCGAATGCTTTTCCATAAACTCCGACATATCCAGCCGCACCATCGCGTGTTCGTCGTCGAAGAGGAATTCCGCCAGCGCTCGCGCCGTTTCGGTTTTGCCCACGCCGGTCGGCCCCAAAAAGATGAACGAGCCGATGGGACGCTTAGGGTCTTGCAAGCCCGCGCGCGCGCGCCGAACCGCGTTCGCCACTGCGACCAAAGCATCGTGCTGCCCTATGACGCGCATTTCCAGCCGATCTTCCATTTTGACCAGTTTCTGCATCTCGCCTTCCAACATCTTCGACACCGGAACGCCAGTCCAACGCGCCACAACTTCGGCGATGTCCTCTTCCGTGACTTCTTCTTTCAAGGTCAAGCCCGTCTTTTGCAGTTCTTCCAGCTTGGCGTGGTCGGCATCGAATTGACGCTGCAATTCGGCCATCTGCCCGTAACGAATTTCCGCCACCTTGCCGTAATCGCCCGCGCGCTCGAACTTCTCGGCCTCGACTTTCAGTTCTTCCATTTTCTCTTTGGAAGCGCGAATGCGTTCGATCACTTCTTTTTCCGATTGCCACTTGGCTTTCATGGCACCGGACTTTTCTTTCAGATCGGCGATTTCCTTTTCGACTTTGGCCAGCCGGTCTTTCGAGATGGCGTCTTCTTCGCGCAGCAACGCCTGCCGTTCGATTTCGCGCTGAATGATTTCGCGCTCGACTTCGTCAATCTCCGTCGGCAGCGAATCAATTTCGATGCGAAGTTTGGACGCCGCCTCGTCCACCAGGTCAATCGCTTTGTCCGGCAGAAAACGATCCGTGATGTAACGGTTCGACAAGGTTGCCGCCGCCACAATCGCGGAGTCTTTGATCCGCACGCCGTGGTGCGTTTCGTACTTATCTTTCAACCCGCGCAGAATCGCTATGGTGTCTTCCACCGTCGGTTCGCCTGCGTAAACCTGTTGGAAGCGGCGTTCCAAGGCTTTATCTTTTTCGATGTACTTCTGATATTCGTTCAGCGTAGTTGCGCCCACACATCGCAATTCGCCGCGCGCCAACGCAGGCTTCAACATGTTCGAAGCGTCCACAGCGCCTTCCGAAGCGCCCGCGCCGACCAGCGTGTGCAGTTCGTCAATGAAGCAGATAATCTGGCCTTCGGCTTTTTCGATCTCGCGCAAAACGGCTTTCAACCGTTCTTCAAATTCGCCGCGATATTTCGCACCAGCCAGCATCGCGCCGAGGTCCAACCCCACCAGTTTTTTGTTTTTCAACGTCTCCGGCACGTCGCCGGAAACGATCCGCTGCGCCAAGCCTTCGACAATGGCGGTTTTGCCGACGCCGGGTTCGCCAATGATAACAGGGTTATTTTTGGTGCGTCGCGAAAGCACTTGAATAGTGCGGCGGATTTCGTCGTCGCGCCCGATCACCGGGTCAAGCTTGCCTTGCCGCGCCAATTCCGTCAGATCGCGCGAGTATTTCGACAACGCCTGATAACTTTCTTCGGCGTTCTGGCTAGTCACTTTCGCTCCGGCACGCATCTGGTTGATGACCTTCATCAAGGCTTCGCGACTGACGCCGTGCGAACGCAGAATCTTTCCAACGTCCTGTTTGTCTTCGGCCAAAGCCAACAACAAATGCTCCGTCGAAATGTATTCGTCCTTGAGCTTGTCTGTTTCTTTTTGCGCCTTGTTGAAAGCTTCCGTCGTGCGATTGCCGTAATACTTCTGGCCGAATCCGCTCACGCCGGGAAACTTTTTAATCGCGGCTTCCACTTCCGCCAATATCACCTGCACGTTCGCGCCGATCTTGCCAAGCATTGGGCGGGTGACGCCTTCCTGCTGCTCGATCATCGCAGCCAGCAAATGTTCCGGCTCCACCTGTTGATGATTCTGGTTCTCGGCCAAAGCGACGGCGGATTGAACCGCTTCGTGCGCCTTAAGCGTGAATTTGTCTGATGAATACATGACTTTCTCCTCCTGTTTTTTTCTTTGGCCGAGCAAATTCGAGTGCAAAGGATTCAAAGTAGACAGGATTCATAGGATTGTTTCAGGATGAACAGGATGGTTTGGATAACGTTTTACGAGCATCCCGGCAATCCTGAAAAAAATCCTGTAAATCCTGTCTACTTGCCGAATTCTTTTGCGGACCCAGTTAAAACTTAGGCTCCGAACTCTCTCAAGCCCGGAGCCTTTCGTCAATCACCCCTCCATCTCACTCACTTTGTTATTCAGTCGTTTACTTTGCCGCAGCATTCGCTTTGGCATCGGTCTTGACGGCCACATTGATCTGACGCGCCTTGACCTCTTCCCGCTTCGGCAAGGTCACACGCAACACACCGTCGTTGAATTCGGCTTTCACATCCTCAACATTGACAGTATTGGGGAGCGTGAACGTGCGCGTAAAGCTGCCGTAACTACGTTCGACGCGATGATAATTTTCGCGCCTAGTCTCGTTCTCGAACTTCCGCTCGCCGTTCAGGGTCAACCGGTAATTCTCAATCGAGAGGTTGAAATCGCCAGGCTTCAACCCCGGCAAATCCGCTTCCAGAACAATGGTGTTGTCGTCTTCCGAAATGTCCACGTTCGGTGCCCAATTTCCGCTCAGCACTCCTTCTTCGCCACCGAACAGCTTCGGCAACGCCGAACCGAACACACGGTTGAAATCATTCTGGAAGCTTCTCAATTCCGAAAACGGATCACGTTTAACCATCAGTGTCATAACTTTTTCCTCCTCAAACAAATCTTTCCGAGAGATTCACTCCCTCGCTTACGATAAATCTTGATTCCTTCCCTACGCTCATCATACTTCCTGAGCGCGAAAGAAATATAAAACTTGAGTCTCTATCTGTCAAGAACCTTTCTAAAGAATTTTCAGCAGATGAGAAAACGGAATCATCCAGGTACACCTTGCAACCTGTGGCGCGGCGTAGAGAATGCCCGCACCGTCAAAGTTCAATTAACAAACCCCACTTTTCGGAGAGTTCTCAATGCACCTAAATCAGTTATCCCTGTATCGCCGTCTTGCCAAAGCGTTTTTGATCGTCCAAATGCTGCTGTCTTTTGATTGCGCCAAAGCTCAAGAAGCAAACTACGATGAAGCCAAAGTCGGCGCGTACACCTTGCCTGATCCGCTCGTGATGGCCGATGGGCGGAAAGTCGCCTCGCCTGATGATTGGGCTGCGCGACGACGGGAAATCCTAAACTTATTCGAGACGCACGTGTACGGACGAACGCCAAAGACGCCTGTCCGAATCAACTTTACGGAAACCTCGCGCGATGAGAAGGCAGTGGGCGGACTAGCCACGCGCAAGGAAGTGACGGTTTACCTGACGGGGAAAAAAGACGGGCCAAAGATGAGCGTGCTGTTTTTCGTGCCGAACAACCGAACGCAGCCCGCGCCAGTCTTCCTGGGTTTGAACTTCAACGGGAATCAGGCGGTGAGCGACGATCCCAAAATCGCGCTGGCGACCAGTTGGTTGCGCGAAGCCGCCAACACCGGAGCGGTCAAAAACCGGGCGACGGAAAAATCTCGTGGGACGGAAAAGTCCCGCTGGCCGATTGAGATGGCCATCAAACGCGGGTACGCCGTGGCAACGATTTACAATGGCGATCTTTTCCCCGATCACAAAGATGGCTTGAAAGAGTCCATCATTCCCAACTTTTACCGCAGCGGCCAAACCGCGCCCGACGCTAACGAATGGAATGCAATGGGCGCTTGGGCCTGGGGATTGAGCCGGGCGGTGGATTACATCGAACAAGATAAGGATTTGGACGCCAAACGAATTGCCGTGATCGGCCATTCGCGGTTGGGCAAAGCCGCTTTGTGGGCCGGCGCGCAGGACGAACGCTTCGCGATGGTCGTTTCCAACGACAGCGGCGAAGGCGGCGCGGCATTGGCGCGACGCAATTTCGGCGAAACGGTCGAAGTCATCAACACCTCTTTCCCGCACTGGTTTTGCGGCAACTTCAAAAAGTACAACAAAGCCGTGGCCTCGCTGCCGACCGATCAACACATGCTGCTGGCCCTGATCGCGCCGCGCCCGCTTTACATTGCCAGCGCGCAGGAAGACCAATGGGCCGACCCGCGCGGAGAGTTTTTATCGGCCAAAGCCGCCGATCCGGTTTATCGTTTATTGGGAACGGATGGATTGGGCGCGAAGGAAATGCCAGGCGTTCATCAACCCGTGACAACCACCATCGGCCATCACCTGCGCGCCGGAAAACACGACATCAACGACTACGACTGGGAACAATATCTGAACTTCGCGGACAAACACTTGCCCCGCCAGCGTTGAAATCGAGTGGTTTCAAGCAAAGGCGCGAAGACTGAAAACCCTGACTTTGTGTCTTCGCGTCTTTGCGTGAAATCATTGATGTCATCGCGGAATGATCGGCAGCACAATCGCCGACGGATGTTCCGCGTCGTGATAAATCGTCTGCCGAGCCTTGACCATCTTCGTGCCTTTCATCGTCGGTTCGCCGGTGTTCAGGTTGCGATTGAAGCGCGGGAAGTTGCTGCTGGAAAGATAAACGCGAATCTTATGGCCGGCTTTGAAGAGATTGCTGGTCGCCCACAAATCAATCGTGTACTTGTAAACCTTGCCCGGTTCGATCAGTTCAGCTTTTTCAGTCGAGTTGCGATAGCGCGCGCGAACAATGCCGTCGGTCAAAAAACGCGCGTAGCCGTTGGCATCCACGTCCGCAATCAGCGCAGTGAAATCCGTATCCACCGCCGAGCTTGCCGCGAACAGTTCCACCGAAATGTAACCCGTCACCTCCACGTCGCGTTCCAGCGCCGGAGTTGAAAAGACCAGCACATCCCGCCGCGATTCGTTCGGCTGTTGATTGAAAGGCCCCGGCAGCGTGCCGCCGCAACAGAGTCTGCCGCCGACGGTCGGCACTGGATTGGCCGGATCATATTCAAAAGCATCGGTTTTTTCGTTGGCAGGCGCTTTGGTGGAAAGCGCGCCGTCGCCGCTGGCGGAGTTCGCGCCTTTTGTTGAGTGAAAGTAATGCTTGGTGTATTGGGTGCGCGCGAGCGGGAATTCTTTTTCATCGCGCCAGACGTTTTCGCCCATCACGAACAGTTTCACGGGCGAATCGCTGGCGAATTCGTTTTTAATGCCTTTCAGCGCGTAATCCATCCATTTCACGATGGTGCCGTTCATATCCAGCACGGCTTGTTTGCCGAAAGTCACGTCGCCGATTTTGCCTTCCGCCGAAGTCGCCGCGTGTGCCCAGGGGCCGACCAGCAAACGTTGATTGTCGCGCGCTTCCGGCGTGGCCGCGCTTTTGCGCATGCCGACGTAATTGCCGATGGAGCCTTTCAAAAAGATGTCGTGCCAGCCGCCGCTATGCAACGCCTTGATGTCGAGTTCGGAGTAATGATCCGATATCCGCCAGCGTTTCCAGTAATCGTCGTTGCGCTCGTGTTCGATCCAGTCGCGGAAGTAAGGCGCGTAATCCTCCGGCGTCGGTTGACCGATCAGCTTGTAATCTTCCACCGGCAACTGCGTCATCCATTCCTGCATTTTGGCCATCGCGCTTGCTTTGCGGCGGAGCGTGTCTTGCGCCAGGCCGGTCGTCCAGGTGCTGGAAAAGGCCTGCATCCACGCGCCATTTTGATAAGTCCAGCCGTCGTAATACTCCGACGCCGTGACGTAAGGAAAGATCGCTTTCAGATGCGGAGGCTTGGCAATCGCCGCCAGCATTTGCGTCGCGCCGACATACGAGCCGCCGAAGGTTCCCACCATACCGTTGGACGCATCCAGTGCCGCCGCCCATTCGATGGTGTCGTAACCGTCATTGCTTTCGTATTGGAACGGATAAAACTCGCCGCCCGAATCGAAGCGCCCGCGCGTGTCCTGCAACACGGCGACATAACCGTGCGAAGCCAAAAACGTCCCGGTCATAGGGTCGCGGCGATTGTAAGGCGTGCGCGTCAACAAGACCGGAAACTTGCCCTGCGCTTTGGGGCGGTAAACATCTGCGACGAGCGTCACGCCGTCACGCATTTTGACCGGCACGCCGGTTTGAATCGCCACTTCGTAGCGGGCGGGCGCGGCGGCAGGCTGCGCAGACTGCGCGTAGAGCGACTCTCCACGGGAAGCGGACAGAACCGCCACCGCGCACAACAGAACCAAACGAATACGGATGCTTTTCATCAGGTGATCTCCAATTTGTTTTGCGGAATCAGTACCGCGACCGGTAGGGAGCGTAGTTCTTTGCGGAAAGCATCGCTCGCGACCGCTCGCGGTACTGATTTCATAATGTGTGACCGGCGCGTTGAAGTAGCTTGTTGAAGCGCTCGTCTCCGTGCAGCAAATCGTAGCTGGGCAGCGTTTTCATCAGCACCGGCACGTCGCCGCGTTCGGCGAAGGATTTTTCCATCCAGTGCAGCGCCTGCTCCTTGTCGCCCAGATACAGACAATGTTTAGCCAGTTCATTGCTGTTCAGAGTGAATTTGCCGGCGGCGACCAAATCCAATTCTTTTTGCCAATGCGCGCGCCAGCCGCCGGCGGTGTGCGCTTGCTGCAAGGCGGCGATGATTTCGGGCGGAGTGTTCAGCTTGGTCAGGTAGACGATGCGTTCGGCGACGGCATCCTCGAACCGGCCTTGCGCCTGCGCCACGTGCCAGCGCAAGTAATGAACCTGGGGCGCGGCGGGATCCATTTCCTGTATCTCGTTGGATTTTTGCAGCGTGCGGTCGAATTGCCGTGCGCGAAACCAGGTTTCGCCCAGGTTGTGTTTGATCGCCGTCGAAAGCGGGTCGAGCCGTTCGGCTTGTTGCAAGGCGATGACGGCCTCGTCAAAACGCCCGACCAGACTGAGCATTTCGCCGTACCAGTGAAAAGCCGTCGCGTAATTCGGATTCAACACCATCGCGCGTTTGAACGAACGTTCCGCGCCGGCCCAGTCCCAGTCGAATTTGTAGCGGATGATTCCGAGCGAGGCATGCGCTTCGGCCAACGTATCGTCCAGTTCCAGGGCGCGTTCCGCCGCCGCTTTGGCTTTGGGCAAACGTTCGAGCGGCGGCAATCCCGAAGCGGAAAGCGCGTAACTGTCGGCCAGTCCGGCGTAAGCCTGCGCATAAGTCGGATCGAGCTTGAGCGCCTGATTGAAACATTCGATTCCCTTGCCGATCCATTCCGGCGTGCGGCGATTCCAGTAATAACGGCCTTTCAAATAAAGCTGGTAAGCGTCCAGGTTCGCCGTATGCGGTTGCTTCAATCGCTGCCGTTCGGCTTCGGTCAATCGCAGCGTCAGGGCGGAAGCCAGCCGCTGGGCCAGCAAATCCTGAACGGTGAAAACATCCGTGAACTTTTCGTCGAATTGATCGGCCCAGATTTGCCGCCCGTCGCCGACGCGCAGCAGTTGGACTGTCACGCGCAAGCGGTCGCCGCTTTGTTGGACATTGCCCGCCAGCACGGCGGTCACGCCCAGGGATTTTCCGGCGGCCAGCGGATCGGTTTCCGTTTCGTGATAACGGCGAACGGCGGCGGTCGGGCTGACCAACAATTTGCCTGTTTTTCCCAATCGCGTGATGACGGCATCGGCCATTCCCAACCCAAGAAACGCTTCATTGCCTGACGCGCCGATGGTTTTGAACGGCAGCACAGCCACGGATTGAGCCGAAGCGTCCGCAGACTTGAAATACTTCGCCCACGCCAAACCCACACCCGCCAACACAACCAAAATCGTCGTCGCGATTGCCGCTCGCCGCCAAACGCTACGCTCAACAGGTTTGGCGGGCAGCGCCGGCGCTGGAACAGACGACGGGAGTTTTTCGGTCAGGTTCGGCAATTTCTCAGTGCCGTCTTTCTCTTCCTGCTCGACCAGGACGCGGGTTCGAGTCAGACGGGCGACTACCACAGGATCCGGCAGAGGTTCCGGCTCGGCAGGTGCGACAGGCGCGGCGGCGGTCACGGCGGGAACAAACCGGTATCCGCGTTTTGAGTGAGTTTCGATGAATGACTGCCCCTCGGCGGTTTTTCCCAGAGCTTTTCGCAACAGGTAGATGTTTTGCGTCAGGTTGGATTCTTCGACAACGGCATCGCTCCACAACGAAGTCATCAAAAATTCCTTTTCGACGATTTGCCCCTGCCGTTCGACCAGCAATAAAAGCAGCTCAACGGCCTTCGGCGGCAGCGACAGCGCCTCTCCGGCGCGCAGCAATTTCAGCCGTTCGGTATCTAAACTGAATTGGTCGAACTCGTATAACACCTTGCACCGCATACCTTTAACGCCATTGAGATTTTTTGAGATTTTTTGAGAGCTACGTTGAAGACTTTTGATCCTGCCCGACTTCACCATCCGCCCGCGTTTGAGAAGGAAATTCGCGGCGGAGTCTAGCACTGGCCGGAAATGACCGGCAATGGTTGCGCTCCGCAATCCGGCGAAACGCGGACGAATCCGGAAATGACAAAAAGGCTCACAACAAAAATCGAGATCGAAACCTGGGAAATGTTGGTCATTCACCGGTCGAGTTCCGCCGCGCCGCCGTCCTGCCCGGACTGCGG
>CAZRXE010000039.1:0-2699 GCA_964603695.1 uncultured Heliomicrobium sp. | reverse complement strand
GCCGGTGGAAAGCGTCAAGCCCCCAGGCAATGCGCCGTCCGTTACTGCGAATGAATAAGTGCCGGCGGGCGCAGCACTCAGGCTTTGATTGTAAGCCGCGCCAACCGTGCCATCCGGCAAGTTGCCCGGACTGACCGCAATCGCAGGACAAGTGACAGATAGCGTGTAAGCCCGTTCGCCCGTGCAACTGTTTTGATCGGTGGCGCGAATGGTGAAGTTTGAAGTTCCAATTGCCGTTGGTGTGCCGGTCAATGCACCGGTTGCGGGGTTGAGCGTCAAACCCGCAGGCAAAGCGCCCGCGCTGACGCTCCAGGTGGCCGAACCTGCGCCGCCTGTTTGCGTGAAGGTCTGGCTGTAAGGCGTGCCAAGTTGGCCACCCGGCAAAGCGGGATTCGATGGATTGACAGAGACAGTCACTCCCGAACAGCAAGGTCGTTGATAGACACCGCGAATCAGGTAATTAGGATTGCCGGACGGGATTGTGAACGTCGCGCCGGCATTCGTTGAACGATACGAACGCCCTTGCGGAGACGTGGTGTCGCGTACTTCGACAAACCAAGTGCTGCCGCTGGGAATGGCAACGGAAAAGCCTATGACGAAATCGCCGGAGTTGATGGTAATCGGCGAGTTCAGCGCGTAACTGTTGTATTGCCCAAGCGTGCCGAATGTCGAGGCTTGTGTCTGGAAGCTGATGCCGTTGATGGTGCTGGAGCCACTGGAATTCGCGGCGGCCAGAATCGTGATGGGAGTGCTGGCCGACGGGCCGGCCGTTGTCGTCATGTAAACCTGCACGGTAGTCAGCGTGGCAGGGTAAACCGCCGGCGTCAGGCGATTGACGTAATAGGCAGTGGTCGGGCCAGCGAAACCGCTGGCGGTGTCATACACACCATCGTCAACTTGCAACGGCAGATTGGTATTGCAGGGCGTGAAGTTCGCGGTTTGCACATCGGCGCAGCCTTGCTTGCTGATGGTGATCGGGCCGAAACCCACGCCCGGCGGCACGATGGCCGTGATTTGCGTCGGACTGTCCACAGTGAAACTCGCGGCTTGATCGGAGCTGAATTTGACGACCGAAACACCGGTGAAATTTGTGCCAGTGATGGTGATCGGAACGCCGGGCAATGCTGATGCCGGACTGAAGCCTGTGACAGTCAGGCATACCGGCGCATTGACCGTAAAGCCGGCGGTCAGCGCGTCCGAGCAATTCGGTTCGCTGATGGTGATGGCTCCACTGGTGGTGCCGGGCGGAACCACAGCCGTGATTTGCGTGTCGCTGACGACGGTGAAGTTGGCAATGATGTTGCTATTGAATTTGACACCAGTGACTCCGCTGAAGCCTGCGCCGGTGATGGTCACGGTATCGCCGATCTGACCGCTGGTCGGACTGATACCGCTGACCGTCGGGCAAGTCGCCGCGCCCAGACCGCAGCCGATCAGCACCCCGGCGCGGATGAAAAGATTGGCCTGTGTGTTGTTGGGCGTGATGTTGGTCGTGAAGTTCAGGCCGTCGCTTGACGCATAAGACCGACCTTGTGGCGCGCTGGTGTCGAGCAGCGCCGTCTGGCCGCCGTTCGGGAACGTGTAGCCGACGACAAAATCGCCTGATTGAATGGTGATCGGCTGCGGCAGGTCATATTTGACAAAGGTTCCCAGTGTGCCGACCGTCGCGTTCATTGTCTGGAAACTTGTGTTGTTGATGTCCGTGTCGCCGTCCGCGTTCACGCCGTAAAGCAGTATGAAAGGGAAGCCGGGCTGAATGTTTTGCGTGCTTTCAATCCGAATCGAGACGCTTTGCAGCGTTGCCGGATAACCGGCGGGTGTCAGGCGATTGACCGCGTAACGCACCGAAGTCATTTGCTCGATGCCGTTGTCGTCAACCGACAGCGTTGCCGGAGCCGAAGGACAAACGAGGTAAGCCGTCGTCACGGTGTCGGCGCAGCCGGATTTACTGATGGTGATGGGGCCACTTGCGGCTCCTGCCGGTTGCGTGACCGTGATTTGATTGTCGCTGTTGACTGTGAAAGTCGCCGAGATGTTATTGCTGAATTTGACGGCGGTCGCGCTGGTAAAGCCTGTGCCAAAAATTTTGACCGACGTGCCGGTATTGCCTGCCGCAGGCGCAAAGCTCGTCACTGTCGGGCAGCTCACACCCGAAGTGATGGTGAAGTTGGCGTCCGAAATATCGAAGAAGATGTTATCGGCGGCCTCGACTTTGATGCGCGCAGTTATGACGGTTGAAGCCAACGCGGGCAAAGTGACGACTTCGCTGCCGTCGTTGGGCGTTGAAGCCGCCAGCACCGTCGGGAAGGTCTGGCCACCGTCGGTCGAAAGCGAAATCTTGACGTTGGCGCAATTGACCGGCGCCAGGTTGGTATTGTTGACGTTCCAAGTGACGGTTTGCATTGAGCCTGCCGGCAAGCTTGTCGCCGTGTTCGGCGCAGTCACCAGAAAGGGGCCGGAATTGCCGTCCACATTCAACACCACGTGATCGTCCGCAAACGCGCCGCCACTGGCACGGTTGTCGCGCAAAATGACGCGGAAATTAATCTGCCGCGTGATGTTGGGTAAATGCTCCGCCGTCCACAGATTATTGACCTTATCGGGCGGCACGTTGGCGTTGTTCAGGATGTAGGTCAAGCTCGGGAACGTTCGCGAAGGGCTGGATGTGGGCGCGAAGGGACGGAAAATCGGGCGCGTGG
>CAZRXE010000038.1:0-2024 GCA_964603695.1 uncultured Heliomicrobium sp. | reverse complement strand
GTCGTCCTGCGTCGAATAGCCAGGGCCGGAAGTCGAGTCCGGGCCTGCGATCAATTCCTCTTCCACAGGCAATTGATGTTCGCGCAGCGCGGCCAGATAACCCTGAAAGCGTCGCAAGCCTTTGCCGTTGGCTCTCGAAACGCCGACAAAGCCTATGCGTTTGTGACCGGTGGAAATCAAATACCTGGTCGCTTCGTAGCCGCCCTTTCGATGATCCGCCGTCACGCGGTCAACGTGCGGATGCGGAAATTCGCGTCCGACCAGTACAGTCGGCAGTTGGCGTTCGACCAATCGCGAAAGCCATTCGTTGCCGGTCGGCGTTTCGCGCGTGGCGATGACGACGCCGTCCATGCGATGGTCGAACAGGGCGCTCAACCCCGCTTGTTCACGTTCCAGGCTGCGTTCGCTGGTGCAGATGAACGAGGCATAACCGCGCATCTGCAAAATTTCCTGAATGCCGCTGACCAGTTGCGCCGAAAACGGATTGGCGATGTCCGGCAGCAAAATGCCCACGACGTGCGTGCGTTGGCGTTTCAAGCTGCGCGCCAGGCCGTTCGGGTGATAGTTCAATTCCTTGACTGCGCGCTGCACCTTTTCCCTCATCGCTTCGCTGACATAGCCGTTTTCATTAACTACACGCGACACCGTCATAGGCGCGACGCCCGCACGTTCGGCGATGTCCAGAATGGTCGGATGCCGCCCGGACTCCTTCCCGGATTTTGTCTTTTGCTTGCTTGTCATCTTGATGTGGTAGCGTTATCAGATCGGGCAGGGTTTTACTCTTCGTTCGCGCGGCTGTCAATCGTTTTTTGTCCGATCTTGTTCGACAGGCAGGGCGCGCAAGCCTGTTGACCGCTGAAATCCGAGGTTCGATACTCCGGCCATGATTCAAAACGAAAAGAAGCTGATAACACCGCCGGCCTTGCGATGCGGCGATACCGTGGCGATTGTTGCGCCCGCAAGCAATTTGAAAAGCGATTATCTGGCGCGCGGTGTGGCCGAACTCGAACGGTTGGGATTTCGCGCGCGCCATCGCGCGGACATTCTGGACAAGGCGCGTTACACCGCTGGTTCGGACGCGCGCCGCGCTGAAGAATTGATGCAAGCCTTTGCCGATCCTGAAATCAAAGCCGTCTGGGCGGCGCGCGGCGGATACGGCGTGATGCGCATCTTGCCGTTGCTGGATGAAGAACTGCTGCGCGCCAATCCGAAAATCTTCATTGGCTACAGCGACATGACGGCGCTGCATTTGTACCTGTATCGGCGATTCGGCTGGGTGACGTTTCACGGGCCGATGGCGGCGAAAGATTTAGCGGGCGGCGCGGAGCATTACGACTGCGACAGTCTGCTCGCTGCGCTGACGCAAGCTCAGCCGATGGGCGAAATCATGACTTCCAACACGGAGATGTTACATCAAGCTTCAGGCCAGATCGTCAGCGGGCACTTGCTGGGCGGCTGCTTGTCGTTGATCGCGGCGATGATGGGAACGCCTGACGAACCGGACACGCGCGGCGCGATTCTCTTTTTGGAAGACACCGGCACGCGCCCTTATGCCCTTGATCGAATGTTGCAGCAATTGCGACTGGCCGGGAAATTCGACGAAGTGCGCGGCATCGTTTTCGGCGAAATGACCGATTGCGTGCAGCACGCCGAACAGGGCTACACCTTGCAGGAAATACTGGCCGAATGCACAGCGGATCTGGGCGTGCCGGTAATGTTCGGTTTGCGCAGCGGCCACAGCCCGCGCGGAAATCTGACCTTGCCATTGGGGGTGCGTGCCACGCTGGATGCAGCGCGCGGTGTGCTGCGCGTAGATGAATCAGCCGTCATTTGATCTGACGCCCGCCGGCTTCGGCCAACAATCATTCTTACTCTTCACTTCCTTCCCGGTGATTGCAGGCGGAACAACGCTTGCACAAATACGAGCGGTGATCGCTTACAGGAAGTCGCCAAGCCTTCACCTACGTTTTTGAGCCTGTGGCAAAAGCATTCCACGCAACAGGCAATCGCTTCAACGACGAGGG
>CAZRXE010000037.1:0-10654 GCA_964603695.1 uncultured Heliomicrobium sp. | reverse complement strand
ACGTGACCTGGGCGCAGATGAAAATCCTGGCACCGATTGTCAGCATTGGCCTGGTAATCTCGCTCCTGCTAGTTAAGCCGCTGAATGCCTTGCTGCTCGGCGAAGGCTACGCGCGAACGCTGGGCCTGACTGTCGGTCGCGCAAGGCTCTGGGCATTTGCGGCGACGGCGGCATTGGCAGGCGTTGTCACAGCCTATTGCGGCCCGGTCGTCTTCCTCGGCGTAGCCATTCCGCATCTGGCGCGGGGACTCTTCAACAACTCTGACCATCGTGTCTTGATGCCTGCTTCCATTTTGATTGGCTCCATGCTCGGCCTCGCGGCTGATTTAGTGACGCATCTGGACTGGGGCTTTCACGTCTTTCATCTGAACACAGTCAACGCGCTGATCGGCGCGCCGGTTGTGATGTGGGTCATCCTGCGCAGAAAAAACTCAAGGAGTCTTGAACTATGACGACTGCCGCACTCGTGCAATGGCAGTTCGAACAGGCGTGGAAGAATTCAGATTTCGCGCTCAGCTTGGAAAATTTGTAGCGGAGACGCCTAAACATTTACATATATTTTGAAAGGTTCGTCTATGAAAAACACAAATCACGCGTCATTCTTCTTGCTGCTCATCAGCTTGTGTCTAACGGTCTCAACGGCCGCCCAGGATACGCCGTACAACATCCGGGAGCATTACACTAAAGCCGAGTATCAGATTCCGATGCGCGACGGCGTCAAACTCTTCACCGCCGTGTATATCCCGAAAAACACGTCGCAACCCTACCCGATGATGATGCAACGCACGCCTTACAGCGTTGCGCCCTATGGCGTGGACAATTATCCGCGCTCGCTCGGCCCTTCGCCGCTGTTTATGAAAGAGGGGTACATCTTCGTTTATCAGGACGTGCGAGGCCGAGTAATGAGCGAGGGCGAATTCAAATGGATGACGCCTTACAAACCCAGGAAGGCTTCGCCAACCGAAGTGGACGAAAGCACCGACACCTACGATACGATTGAGTGGCTGCTCAAAAATATCCCGAACAACAATGGGCGCGTCGGGATGTGGGGCATTTCCTATCCCGGCCATTTCACCGCGCAAGCCATGATCAATGCGCACCCCGCGCTTAAGGCTGCATCGCCGCAAGCGCCGATGCACGACAATTACCTGGGCGACGACATGCATCACGGCGGCACGTTCTTTCTGCCGCACGCTTTCAACTTTTTAAGCGTCTCCGATTTTGGGAGATCGCGCACCGGGCCGAGTCCAAACTGGTACAAGTCCTACGATCACGGCACCACCGACGGCTATAAATTCTTTCTGGAAATGGGGCCGCTGGCGAACGCCAACAAAAAATACCTGAAGGGCGAGAGCAAGTTCTGGAACGAATGGATGCAGCACGGCAACTACGATGAATACTGGAAGGCGCAAAACGTCACGCAGCATCTGACGCAGGTCAAACCCGCCGTGATGACTGTCGGCGGCTGGTTCGACGCCGAAGATTTGCCGGGTCCGCTCAAAATTTATTCGGCGGTCGAGAAAAACAACCCGAACACATACAACACGCTGGTAATGGGGCCGTGGTGTCACGGTTGCTGGGCGAATACGGGTTTCTCGGCTCTGGGCGGCGTGAGCTTCGATTCGCAGGTTTCGGCCTATTATCAGGAAAAGATCGAACTGCCATTTTTCAACTACCTGCTGAAAGACAAAGGCGAAAACAAATTGCCCGAAGCTTACGTGTTCGAAACCGGCACGAATCAATGGAAGCAGTACGATCAATGGCCTCCGAAAGGCGCGCAGCAAGCCGCCTTGTATTTGCACGCCAACGGCAAACTTTCGTTCGACGCGCCGACCGCTGCCAGCAAGAGTGCGTTTGACGAATACATCAGCGACCCGCAAAAACCGGTTCCGTTCATGAACAAAATCGCCATCGGGATGGATTACAGCTATATGACGCATGATCAACGGTTCGCGGCAACGCGCCCGGACGTGTTGGTTTATCAAACCGAAGTATTGACGGAGAACGTGTTGCTGGCCGGGCCGTTGCACGCGGAGTTGTTCGCTTCGACCAGCGGAACCGATGCTGATTTCGTGGTCAAGCTGATTGATGTTTTCCCGGACGGCAAAGACAAGATGGCGGGCTATCAGATGTTGGTGCGCGGTGAACCGATACGCGCCAAGTACCGCAACAGCTTTGAGAAACCGGAACCGATGAAGCCCAATCAACCGACACGCATCCCATTTTATCTGCCTGATGTGAATCACACCTTTCAAAAAGGCCATCGCATCATGCTTCAGATTCAAAGCACCTGGTTCCCGCTGATGGATCGCAATCCGCAAAAATTCTGCGACATTTACCGTGCGACGGAAGCCGATTTTCAGAAAGCAACGCATCGCATCTATCATGGCGCACAAAGCGCTTCTCGATTGAAAGTCACTGTGCTGAAATAACCGTAAGCGCATAAAAAATTCTTCCTGTTCGGAAATGACTGAGGAGTGTTTACGATGGCCCCTTTACTAAAAATCAGCACGTGCATGTTGCTCGTGGTTGGTCTCGCCGCCACAGTGATGCTCGGCGGGCTATTGCCGTCAGCCTTTTCGGCAGTGGCGCAAGCGCAATACGACGGCAGCCTTTATTCGGGCTTGCGCTGGCGTTCCATCGGGCCGTTTCGCGGCGGGCGCGTCAACGGCGTCAGCGGCGTGCGCGGACAACCCAACACGTTTTATTTCGGCTCGGTCGGCGGCGGCGTGTGGAAGTCAACCAACGCAGGACGAACCTGGACGCCGATCTTCGATTCGCAGCCCATCGCTTCCATCGGCGCGCTGGCCGTTGCGCCTTCCAATCCGAATGTCGTTTACGTGGGCACGGGCGAGACCGACGTGCGGTCGCAGATTTCGTATGGAAACGGGATGTACAAATCCACCGACGCCGGAAAGTCCTGGAAGCGCATTGGCCTGGAAAACACGCGGCAAATCGGTCGCATCATCGTTGATCCCAAAAATCCTGATGTCGTGTTCGTCGCGGCGCTCGGCCACGTGTATGGCCCGAACCCAGAGCGCGGCGTATTTCGTTCGCGTGATGGCGGCGCGACGTGGCAAAAGGTTTTATTCAAAAACGACAGCGTAGGCGCGTCTGACATGGCGTTTGACCCGCAGGATGCGCGCATCATTTACGCCAGTTTGTGGAATACGCGCCGCACGCCCTGGAGCATCTATCCGCCGTCGTATGGCCCAGGCGGCGGCCTTTACAAATCCACCGACGGCGGCACGACGTGGCAACAACTCGCGCAAGGATTGCCGACCGAAAAGCTGGGACGCATCGGCATCGCCATCTCGCCGGCCAATCACAATCGTGTTTACGCCATCGTGGATGCGAAAGAGGGCGGCCTGTACGTTTCAAATGATGCGGGCGCAACCTGGACGCAGCTTTCAAAAGACAATCGGCTGTGGGGGCGCGGCTGGTATTTCTGCAAGCTCGCCGTTGATCCCAAAAATGCCGACATCGTCTACGTGCCGAACACTGCGCTCTATCGTTCGACCGATGGCGGCAAAAGCTTCACGCCGATCAAGGGCGCTCCGGGCGGCGACGATTACATGGAGCTTTGGATTGACCCGGATGAGCCGACGCGGATGATCGCCGGCGCAGATCAGGGGGCGGTTGTCAGCGTGGACAACGGCGCGACCTGGAGCAGTTGGTACAACCAACCGACAGCGCAGCTTTATCACGTTGCGGCGGATTACCGCTTTCCTTATTGGGTGACGGGCGCGCAACAGGACAGCGGCGCGATTGGCGTTCCGCATCGCAGCCAGCGCGGCAAGATCACGCTGGCCGATTGGGCGGGGCTGTGCGCGGGCGATGAGAACGGTTATACCGCGCCCGACCCGCTGCATCCTGAAATTCTGTTCGGCGACCGCGTCACGCGCTGCAACGTGCTGACCGGCGAAACCACAAACGTTTCGCCCGAACGCGGCATGACCGAACCGGCGCGGCATACCTGGACTTCGCCTTTGGTTTTTTCGCAAGCGGACAAGCGCGCGCTTTATTTCGGCAACCAGTTTCTGTTCAAGACCATTAACGGCGGTGAAAGTTGGGCGCAGATCAGCCCCGACCTGACGCGCGAAGACCCTGGCGTTCCAGCAAACCTGGACGAAGCCGCAGCCGCCAACGCGCCCGCGAACAAACGGCGCGGCGCGATTTACACCATCGCACCTTCGCCGCTGCGCGCCGAGCGCGTCTGGATCGGCACGGATGACGGCTACATTCAACTGACTGACGATGACGGCAAGACCTGGCAAAACGTCACGCCGCCCGCGCTTACCGGGTGGAGCAAAGTCGTGATGATGCAGGCATCGCATTTCGACGTGAACACGGCCTACGCCGCCATTGACCGCCATCGCCTGACGGACAACGAGCCGTACATTTATCGCACGCGAGACGCGGGCAAGACCTGGCAAAAAATTACGAACGGATTGACGCCGGGTGTGTACCTGCAAACCGTCAAGGAAGACCCGCAGCGGCGCGGGCTGCTATTCGCGGGCACGGAGCTTGGGGTTTTCGTTTCGTTCAATGACGGCGACAGTTGGCAATCTTTGCAATTGAATCTGCCGCCCTGTTCGATGCGTGATTTTGATATTCACGGCGACGACCTGATTGTCGCCACACACGGACGCGGTTTTTGGGTGTTGGACAACATCACTGTGTTGCGGCAAATCAACGCTCAAGTGGCGCAATCCGGCGCGCACCTGTTCCGTCCGGCGGACGCTTTCGATCTTCCGGCGGGCAGCGTTTACGGCACGCCGCTGCCGCTGGATGAGCCGTTGTTGGACAATCCACCCGACGGTGCGCTGATTGATTACTACCTGAAATCCGCTGTCGCGGGGGCGGTCGTGATTGAAATTCTTGATCCGGCGGGCGCAATCATTCGCCGCTTTTCGAGCGAAGACCGCGTGCCGCCAGTCAATCCCGCCACGCTCAACGTCGCGCCCGTGTGGCGACCTACGCCCGCACCGCTTTCGTCATCGGCGGGCATGCATCGTTGGGTGTGGGACCTGCGCCCGGCAGCCGCAGCAAATGCGCCTCGCCCCGGCGGATTCGGCCCACGCGCTGCGGCGGTGTTGCCGGGAATGTATACGGTACGGCTGACTGTGGACGGCAAACAGCTTACGCAACCACTGCGGGTGAGGCGGGATCCGCGTGCGAAGTAAGAAAGTGAGATGACTGGAACTATGAAACAATTGCTGCCCTTGGCACCGCTCAGGCTCGCTTTGCTGCAGGAATTACAGAACCGTATGAGTTGGTGGTGTATGCCGAAGACGATCATCCGTTGACCCGCAATCAGCCTGCCAGCCGTGAGTGCATCATCCACTGGTTTCGCCGCCATCAACGCTAAAGCGCAAGGCCAGTTGCAGTATTGTCGCTTTTCTCAGCATCGTCACGGAATGTCTGGGATACGGCCTTTGGGCACACAGATCGTTTACTGACGCCCGGTATGATTCAGCCCAGTGGAACACTTACGCTTGCGGCGAATTTGATTACGCCTCTGCCGTGGAACCGCCTTTATTTTTACCTGAAGGCGGTCAATGATGTGATCGGTGCGCAAATTGCGGTCAGGTTTTTGCTGGGGCAATTGAGTCTACGCATAATAGAAGGCTGCTCGTTCTGCCTGGTGAATTTTCTTGAAAAACTTCTATCCAAAAAGGAGCTATCTCGTATGAAAAAAGGATTGATTTTCCTGGTACTCGCTCTATTACTGGCAACGGTCGCCGCGCAGGATCATAACCAACGCGACCCGCAGGAATACATCAAACGGCTTGATTCCGAAGCGCGCGCAAAGCAATTGCAGGTTCCTAAAGTCATCGAAACGCTCAACCTCAGTGCCGGACAACTCGTCGCGGACATCGGTGCAGGTTCCGGTTTGTTTGCGCGCCCTTTGGCCAAAGCCGTTGGCGAAAAAGGCAAGGTCTTTGCCGTAGATATCGAACCCGCCATGCTCAAGCACATCGAGAAGACCGCGCAGGAACAAAAGCTTGGCAATCTCCATACAGTGCTGGCGGCAGAAAACGATCCGAAGCTGCCGGAAGTGGTTGACCTGATCGTCATCATCAACACGCTGCATCACATCGCCAATCAGGACGTGTATTTGAAAAAGCTGCGCGGCTATTTGCGCCCCGGCGGACGCATCGCCGTGATTGATTTCACCGAACGCTGGCCTGCCGGTGCGCAAAACATGAAATACACGCAGGAACAATTGGCAGCGTGGATGAAAGGCGCAGGCTTTTCGCTGAAAGAGAAACACGACTTTTTAGACAACAATTTTTTCGTGATCTACGGGCAATAAGACCTTCGCCAAGAGACATCTTTTTGCAGGAATACACCTGACCACTTTGGTTGAATAAGGGGCCTGTTTCTATTGCCAAGATCAATGCTTGGTTCCTCGTCTGCCCTCGCGTTTCATTACTCATCGTAGGTAACTCGTTCCTCAAATTCAGCCAGTCAGCAACGATTCAATACCACTGATTGAAAACCCGTCGCGGCGATTCCCCCGCCGTGCCACGATCCCGCCTTACGAATCCATACCATTTATTTTTGCTTGTTCGACGAGAAGGAGATTTTCATGCGACTTCGAAACTTCGCGGCTTTGGTCTGCGCAACATTGCTATTTTCAATGACAGCTTATGCGCAGGTCAGCATCAACGGCTCTTTGCGCGGAACGATCAGCGACTCCACGAATGCCGGATTAGCGGGCGCATCCTTGCTTCTGACCAACACAGCGACGGCCACCACACAAAAAGGCAGCACGGACACCAACGGCAATTATCAATTTGCGCGTGTTGCACCGGGCATTTATACGCTGACGGCGGAAAGGGACGGCTTCAAACGCGCGCAGCGTGAAAACATTGTCATCGCCGTGAATGAAAACGCCATCGCCGATTTGGTGCTTACGGTTGGGCAAATCAGCGAAACCGTCACAGTGGAATCAGGCGCGGCGTTGGTGCAATCGCAAAGCGTGGAGCTTTCCGGTTTGGTCAATGAACGACGTGTCAAAGAACTGCCGCTCAACGGGCGCAATTTCGTCAAGCTGGTGCAACTCGCGCCCGGCGTAGGCAATCCCGGTTCGGCGAATAACCCCTCCATCAACGGCGGACGTGCTGTGACAAACAGTTATGTCGTGGACGGTATCGGCTCAAACGATGAACGTTTGAATACAGGCTTTGTCGGCGTCAACGGCTCCAACACCGACCTCGGCCAGAACGTGCCGAATCTGGTTTCGACCGAAGCCATTCAGGAATATCGCATCATCACCTCCAATGCCGACGCTACGTTCGGACGCGGCAGCGGCGGCAGCATCAACCTCGTCACGAAATCCGGCGGCAATCAATGGCATGGGTCAGCGTATGAATATTTGCGCAACGATGCACTGGATGCGGCGGATTACTTTTACAAAGCCAACCCGCGTCCGCAGTTCGTCACCACCGATGGCAAAGCGAAAACGCCTCCGTTCAAGCAGAATCTGTATGGCGGCACGTTCGGCGGCAGGATCATCCGCGACCGGCATTTTTTCTTCGGCAGTTACGAAGGTTTTCAACAGCGGCGCTTAAATCAAACCGCGTCGAATCTGGTGATACCGAACGCGGATTTGCTGCGGTTTGTACCGGGCGATCTGGGGCGCTTTTTCAAAACGTTTTTCATTGATCGCGGCATTACGCCGGCCAGCGGTAATCCGGCGGGAACGTTTACGCCGCTGCCCGCGACCGAACGCAACGCCATCGTTGCGGCAGGATTCCCGGCGGCTTTCTTTGACGGCAACTCAGCGAACGGCGAAGCGGGCACCGTACAAATCAGCGCCGCGCCGCCCATCAACATTGAGCAAAATGCGTTTCTGATTCGCACCGATCATCAACTTACCGCAAAGCTGGCGGCGAATGTGCGCTACAGTTTTGCGCGTTCGTTTGTGACCGCCGGGTCGGCCACGCCGCTTGACACCCAAGTCGCTCCGCGTCAGTACCAATCGGCGGCGATTCAGTTGAATTACAATTTGACGCCCGCGCAGGTGCTCGAAATTCGCGGCGGTGTGTTGCGCAATCGTTTTGAGCAATTCACCAAAGGCGGCATTGACCAGCGCCTGCAAGCGCTCGGCGTGTCGAGCGAATACGGCATTCTGGTGACGGCGGGGCCATCGTCCGCGCCGTTCTTTCGCGCGGCGGTCAATGGCGCGTTTATTGACAATCAAACGACGCCGCAACTATCGGTGCTGCACACCTGGCAGCGCGGCAACATGACGTGGCGCAGCGGCGCGGATCTGCGTTCGATTCACAACAACGTCGCCAACATCAGTTCTGGCCAACCGTTGTTCGAGTTCACCAATTCGCTGGTCGGCGCGAATGGCATTTACGGCGCGAATCCAAACGCGACCGACACTGTGACGGTTTCCACGCGCCTGACTTCGTATGGCAACAATGGCAGCGGCCCGACGACGCCGATGCGCGGCTATCGTTCCCGCCAGCAGGAGTACTTCGTGCAAAACGATTGGCGTGTGCGGCGCGACCTGACGCTGAATTTGGGTTTGCGCTACAGCTTTTTCGGCGTGTGGAGCGAGGTGAACAACGCGCTCTCCAATCTGTTTGCGGTAGATGGCTCCGGCAACGTCGTGCCAGACGTGAACCCGTTCAAATTTGGGCGCACGCAAAATCGCATCGTGCGGCTGACGGATGATTTGCGCTATTACAATCCTGATTACAACAACTTTCAGCCGCGCCTCGGTTTCGCTTATGACCTGTTCGGCAAAGGCCGCACCATCGTGCGCGCGGGCTATGGCTGGTATTACGACCGCTTGATTCAGATTCAATTCACCGCCGCCGTGGGCAACGTGCCGTATGCGATTTCGAGCAACACGGCGAATGTGCCTTTTCGTCTGAGCCAGGCGCTGCCGATTACTGCGGCGGCGAATCCGGCCATCACCGCCGTGAATCCCGAAGTTGAAAATGCGCGCACCGACCGTTGGAACGTTGCCGTCGAACACCAACTCGGTAAAGACACGAGCGTGACGGTTGCATACGTCGGCATGCGCACAGATAACCTGTATTCACAGGCGCAACCGAATGGCTTCGGCGGATTCCCCACGGCGGCGCGTCCCGATCCGCGTTTCACGACGCAGCAGGTAATCGACAATCTGAACCTTTCGCGTTATCGCGCCTTGCAAATCTCGGCCAAACGCCGTTTCGCGCGTGGCCTGGATTTCACGGCGGCTTATACTTTCGGCGAAGCCAAAGACAACAACTCGCGCGATTCGTTTACGACCTTCCCGACCTTCCTGAACTCCGCTGCGAATCCAGCACAATCCGGTGTGCAAGGCACGGGCGCGAATTTCGTTGCGCGTGATCCCCGCGCAGATTTCGGGCTGTCAGAGTTTGACGTGCGCCATAACCTGACGTTCACGCACGTGCTGGAATTGCCCGTCGGACGCGGACGGGCTTTGCTCGGCGATGCCAATGGTTTCGTGAATGCGCTGCTCGGCGGTTGGGCCTTGAACGGATTGGCAGTGCTGCGTTCGGGCGAGCCGATCAACATCGTTCGTGGCGTAGATTTCAATGACGACGGCGACGCCACTTCAGATCGTCCCGCGCTCATCAGCGGCAATCTCAATGATCTATACCGCAGTGGTTCTGGTGAGCGCACGCAGTTCCTTATTTCGCAGGCCGACGCCCTGACGCGGCTGGCAACACCGACCACGATTGATCCGAAGGCGATGATTGCCCGCAATGCGTTGCGTGCGCCGCGCGTTATGTTTTACGACCTGGCGCTGCTCAAACGTTTTGTGGTGAAAGAGCGTTATCACGTCGGATTTGAGGCGAACTTCTTCAACGTCTTCAATCGCGCAATTTTTGGTGCGCCCAACGCTAACCTGAGCAACGCGCTGTTTGGCCGCATCACCAGCAATTTGCTCGGCACGAATCCACTCCAGATTCAATTTGGATTGAAGGTGAGTTTTTGATGCACGGCAGAATGCCGACAAGTTGTTTATGGGTTCTGATGAGCCTGCTGCTGGCAGCTTGCGCGCAACCCGAAGTGGGTTCGCGCGGCAAGCTGCCGTTGCTTGCCGTCAACGACGCCCCACGCACCAACCTCGTTCAGCATTGCGTCGAGAATTTCAAAGACGGTTACGATTATTTTCCTGACAAGCTCGCTTTCCGGCATTCGGTGCAACTGTCGGTTGAGTATCACGAGCATTACAAAGTCGTGCGTTTCAAACCCGCCGTGGATACGGGCGAACAGCTCGAATATCTGCTGGTGCAATGTGGTACACCGCGTCCCGCCGGGTTTGACAAAGCCGTGGCGATCAACGTGCCGATCAACAGCTTCGTCACCCAGAACCAATCCGTGCTCGCGGCGGTGGCGGACCTCGGTATCGAAGACCGGCTGGTCGGCCTGTCCAGCACACGTGCCGTGACGATTCCGACAATTGCCGAGCGCATCAAGGCAGGCAAGATTCTGGATGTCGGCGGCGGCACGCACTCGACGATTGAACGCATTCTCGAAGCTAGCCCCGATGTGCTGTTCACGTTCTATTCCGCACTGCCGAATGCCAACCAGCACCCGAAGCTGTGGGAAGTTGGCGTCCGCGCCGTCGGACAGGCCGATCACATGGAACCGCACCCGCTGGGCCGCGCGGAAT
>CAZRXE010000036.1:0-6126 GCA_964603695.1 uncultured Heliomicrobium sp. | reverse complement strand
CCACGCGAAGACGAACAGCAATCCCCAGCGCACCAAACTCAGCGGACTGAACATGGATTCGGACAGTTCCGGCGAAATACCATAGTAAGCTTTATTCGTGGCGTAAATCAGCAGGATCAGGAAAAAGAATCCGTAAGCGCGCAGGAAGTTGTCGCGAAAGCGATAGCGAAACAGCCACAGAAAGCTGCCGACAATGAAAGCTAAAATAATTGCAGGGTTCATCGTTCTTTGCGCAATGCCGGTTCGGCAAAAGCCGTTGGTTGTTTTCGTGCGGCAGCTTCCACTGCTTGAATAATGCCGCGCGCCGCCGCCTCAATCGTCCAATCTTGAATTCGCTCGCGCGAGCGTTGTTGCATCGAATGCCGCAACATTTGATCCGTAGCGATTCGCCGTATCGCCGCCGCAAGTTCGTCCACGGAAAAACCGTCGAGCCGCGCGCCGTTTTCCGCGTCCACCAAATCCACCGCCGCGCCGCAATGTTTATGCGCGATGACGGCCAACCCGCAAGCCATCGCTTCGTTGACGACCAATCCCCACGGCTCCCGACCGGCGGGCAAAATCAGCGCGTCGGCCAATGCATAAAACAACGGCAACTCTTTGGGCGCAACATTTCCGGCAAAAACAATGCGCGCATCGCCCGCTGCCAATGCTTCCAGCGATTCGCGCTCTTCGCCGGAACCGGCAATGACCACGGCAATGCGCTTATCGTTCAACTGCCGCGCGGCATGCAGAATCAAATCCACGTTCTTGCGTTTGACCAATCGCCCGACAAACAGGAAAACGACTTTGCCCGCCAAGCCAAGTTCTTGCCTCAGGCGTTGAGCTTCGGCTCCGCGCGCCAAGCTTTCCCGCGCGAAGAACTCATTGTCCACCGCAAAGCGCGCATCAAAGATTCGTTCCGCCTGCGCACCGTAACTTTGCCAGAACAACCGGTTCGCCGTGCCGACGGCCAACAGCGCCGCCGCGCACCGGACAACCAGTTTTAACCAAACGCTTTTCACAAAGCGTTTCCAGCCCGTGGCCGCATCGTTGTAAACGTTCGCATCGCCCGCCAGCACATAAGGCGTTTTCGCCGCCATCGCCCACAGCAGCGCGGTCATTTGCGGCAACAAGGTGTAGCCGTAAATCAGCAGGCAATCAGGCTGCTCGCGCCGCAGCATTTCAAACAGCGCCGCCGAAGCCGCAACCGAACTTCCGAAGCGGGCTTTAAGGTCGGGCTTTCGCCGATCAAGAATCACCGTGCGGTGCGCATCGTTTTGCGCGACGGCTTCAGCTTCCCAACCGACATCCCGATTCCAGTCGGAAGAATAACAAACCGTCAATTCCCAACCCGCTTCGCGCCCCACACGCGCAAACAGCGGATCGAAGTAAGGCGCGGGCACGTTGTTCAGCAGCAACACTCGCATCTTCAGTTCACCGCTTGCACGCGCCCGGTCTTTTCATCCACCAGCGTGAACGAGCCGCCCACCGCAACATTGACCGACACGGCGCGAAACTCCGGCAGCGTGATTTGCACATTGGTTTGCGCTCCGGCGGGCGCGTGGCTGTAAATCAGCCATTGCCGCTGCGGAGCTTTGCCCTTGACCAGCGCCAGCGCAAAGACCGGAAGCTGCGTGTCCAGCCGCCACGGACGCGGCGGATCAAGCGAGGTGTCGAGCAGAAACCAGCGATCTTCGGTTTGATATTCGCGCGGCACGCGAACTTGATACGGATGTTGCCGCGCGCGATTGGCGACCAGTTCGCCTGTTCGCCAAAAATCGCGCAGCGTGGCATTGGTATGCACGCGATCAACGGCTTCGATGATGGAAAGGAAGTACGGTTCCATTTCCGCCGCCGTGTCCTGATAGCCGCGAAATTCGCGCACCACGCGCGGGCGCATCAGCCACATTCCAAATTGCGCCCAGCCTTCGTAACGTTCCGGTGTAAAGGGTTGGCCAATGCGTCCGTAAAACTTGCGCTTGTCGTTCGCCTGCGCTGGTTCGTGGCCGTCCCAGACCGAAAGCTCGAACCAGAATCGCGGATTCACGCGCCGCGCTTCCAGCAGCATAAACCGCCAGTTCATGGCTTCGACCTGCGAACTGAAGACGTTGAAATCCGTGATGCCGCTCCAATTGAACAGGTAATACGAAGGCGAGCCGCCGTCCCAGGCCAACGGCCACGGATCAATGCGCCCGGCGGTGTAAAGCGAATGTTCCAGCCAGCCTTCCCAACGCGCGAAATGCGGCGGGCCGAAAGCGTCGTAAGCGATGAACCGCACGTTGTCGCGCCAGCGGCGATTGGCGAGTCCGTCGCGCAAGCCTTGCTGCAAAGCGCGATAACGCGCAATCCAGCCGTCGCCCACGGCTTTGCGCTTGAATTCGTCATCGCGCCCCGCGCCGTAAAGCCTGGCGAAGCGAACGTCCTCTTCGGCTTTCTTCCATTCCAACTTCCAGTGTTCGTGGTTGGAAATAAACAGCACCAGCGGCGGGTCTGGATACCATTCCTGCAACTTCGCCATCATCCGGCTGGTTGTCCACTTCGCGCCGGCTTCGCGCCAAACGTCCACTGGCCCGAACGGCGAAATCTGGCGGCGGATTGTGCCGCCGGCTTCCATCACATTCGGATTTCGTTCCGGCGGCAGTTTGAAATACTCATCGCTTGTGGTCAGCAGCGCGTCCCATTGCGTGCCGACCAATGAAATCGGCAGCTTCAACCGCGCGGCTTGTTTGATGGCAGCTTCGTAATAGCTGAGCCAACGCGGATCGTCCGGCGACAGGTTGAGGTCTGGAAATTGAAACCACGGCAGCACGTAATGCCCGCGTTCCAGCAGCCGCGTTTGATACGCCGGATCGAAGCCGTCTTTCATCACGCCCATGTTCCAATGCCCGATCAACGGCAATGGGCGCGGATTGTCGCCGGTTCGCAAAGCTTCCGCGCGAATGCTTTCGACGACGGCGGAGGGAATCTGCGCGCTCGGCGTGACCGCCAACAACAAACACAGCAATGACACGGCAAACAGCTTTTTCATTGATCCATTTGTCCAAACGGCGGCCCAAACGCCGCGTTGAATTTTTGCCGCAGCAGAATTTGCCGATACGCCGCAGCCAGCTTTCGGCAAAACGCCAGATGCTCGCGAAGTTGAAACTTCAACGCGCCGCGCGCAACCAACACCAGCAGCGAAAGAATCGCGTAGCCCCAGGCGTCCAGCCGCTTGCCGATTTTGCAAAGGTAATAGACCGAATTTCGTTTGAGCAGAAAACTGACCCAACCGGTCAGGTGATAACCCTCTGCTTTTTGTTGGTGAATGACGCTGTCAATCGGCAGGTATTGCACGCGCCAGCCGCGTTGTTGCGCGCGGTAATCCAGGTCAGCGTCTTCGATGTACATAAAAATATGTTCGTCCAGCAATCCCGCTTCGCGTAGGCATTCGGCGCGCAATATCACGCAAACGCCGTTGAGCACGCCGGCTTCGACCACCGCATCGCCCGACGCTTCGGCAAAACGCGGGTTGATACGGTATCGAATCCAGTGGTGGATGCTGCGCCACAATCCGGGGGCGTGCAGCACGGTGTTTTGCACCACGCCCGCTTCGCGAAAAAACACGCGCGGCCCGGCAATGCCCACGCGCGAATTGGCTTCCAGGTAAGCGACCATTTCATCCACGAACTTCGGATTGGCCAACACAGTGTCAGGGTTCAGCAACAACACAAAGTCCGCGCCTCGTGCCAGCGCATACTCGATGCCGCGATTATTGCCGCCGGTGTAGCCTTGATTGCCGCCGGTTTGAATCAGCGGTAGGTCGGGAAACACTTCGCGCGCCATCGCTTCGGTTCCGTCGCTGGAAGCGTTGTCCACCACGACAACTTGATGATTGGGATAAGCTAGCGCCCGCAGCGAATACAGGCAGCGCCGCGCGATTTCGCGCGAGTTGTAAGTCAGCACAATGATGTAAACCGAAGGCATCGCCATCGCCGATTCAGCCGAACAAATGTTTCAGTTGTTGCAAGGCATTCCGCGCGTTGATTGCCGACGCCGCGGCAAGCAGCGCCGATGCCGTGCCTAAGCTCCACAACAGCACGCGATGTTTCGGCAGCCAACGTTCAAGCGCGACCAACAAGAAAGGAATGACCGGAAGCACGAAGCGCGGAAACTCCGCCCAGTTCCAGCGCGGCGAGTTATACGAAAACAGCACCACTAAATAGACCACGGCAAACGTCGCTTCCATTCGATGTTCGCGCGCAAAACGCCGAAAGCTTTCCGTGACGATCATCGCCGCCAAGCCCGCCAGTGTGAACGCTACCCACGCGCCGATTTTCAATTTGTTGGCTAGCGGCTCGCCGGAATTGCTAATGAAGCCGCGCACCACCGAAAGCAGCGGCCAACTGATCGGAGATTCTCCGGCCCAGGCTTCAGAACGATATGCCTGCACATTGACCAGCGGATTGCCGAGCGCAATCACAAACGGCAACACGTAAGCCGCACCGACCAGCAAACCAATGCCAACGGCCAACGCCAGCTTCTGAAATTCTCGTCGCCATGCGAGCGCCACAGCCAGCGCAATCAATGCCAGCAAACCGAGCGGGCGAACCGTTGTCGACAGCGAAGCCAACAATGCCGCAACCAACCATTTTTCCGATCTTGCCGCCAGAAACGCGCCGAACACCAACGCCAAAAACAAAGGCTCCGCGCCGCCCAGCAGCGAACGCTGCATCCAATCCCAACTACTGACGGCAAAAAACGCGGCAATCCAACCGCCCCACAATTGATAGGCCAACGCAACGGCCACAAAAGACGCCACAACCGAAACCAGCACAATCGCTGTCAAGTCGCTCGCTGAAGTCGCTTTTGCCACAATCGCCGCCGCGTATGGCAAGCCCCAGAATTGTGGCGTCGCCGCCACGCGGCTGAAATCGCCTTGTCGAATGACGCCGGTCAGTTCTGCGTAAATGCGATTGTCTCCGGCCTGCGCAGCGCGCGCGGCGTAATTGTCGAGCAGCGCAACCACGACGACGAAGACGACGGAAGTCAGCAACATTAGCAGTAAAACTTCCGGCAGCGCCGGCGCGCGCCTTTTGAGTGCGACGGCTTTAGCGTCGCTTTGGTAGTCCTTACTTGAAGCGTTAACAAAGCTGCGCCAAGCCGCAGCACTCCAAAATTTCTTTGATTCAACTTTACGCATGCTTCAAATAATCACGCCGGACGGCTCTGCCGCGATGACGACCAAACAAAGCTTTGGGCGCAACCATCACCAACGCGCCAAAAGCTTCCACCAAACCAAAGCCGGCCAGCGTCAACGCTGCGCGAAAATCTTTTCCCAACCACTGTCCGGCGGTTTTGAATTTCGCCAGCGGCAGCGCAATTGTCGCCAGCGCCGCTACGCGCAGTCGTGGATGTTTGACCGGGTAATGCCGCCAGCCCAAATAGCCGTAGCGATAGCCCATCAATAAAATGTATTCCCAGTGATGTAGCTTTTTCCAAACCGCTCGCACAGTCAGCGGGCGTTGCGGATGCAAGACCACTGCATCAGGCTGCCACATGATTTTTCCCAACTGTCCGACACGTGCCGCCAGGTCAGTGTCTTCGTAAGCCGGAAACGGAAAGCTTTCGTCAAAGCCGCCCGCTTCAAACAAAACTTCGCGGCGGTAGGCGCAGTTGCAGGTCAGAAAAACGCCGCCGGTCAGATTGGTCGGCCCTTCGCCGAGGATTCCGAATTCGCCGTCGTTGTCGGCAAAAACTTTTCCTTCCACGCCGGCGGCTTCTGGATGTGCGTTGAGCGTTTCGATCAAGCTGCGCAACCACGCGCGATCCGGCAGCGTGTCGCTGTCGGTCATGGCAATGATTTCGGCTTGCGCGTGGCGAATGCCCAGATTGCGCGCCGCCGCCGGACCGCGCGGCGATTGGCGCAAGTAGCGCACGGCCAAACCTGTTTGCCGCGCCTGCTCCGCCACTGTGCGCACGTCTTCATCCGAACCGTCGTCGCAGATCAACACTTCAAATTGCGCAAGCGGCACATCTTGCGCGGCCAATGCCAGCAGGCATTGCCGCAACGCCTCCGGACGATTTCGCGTCGGCACAATGACTGAAGTCGACAAATCAGAACGCCCCGAACGTGGGACAGACTTCAGTCTGTCTGCATTGTGAGGACAG
>CAZRXE010000035.1:0-2049 GCA_964603695.1 uncultured Heliomicrobium sp. | reverse complement strand
GGCGGAGCAATCCGGGCCGCCGCACGATCAAAGGAGCCCCTATGAAATGGAAACCATTTCTGTTCTGTGCTTTTGTGCTGGGTCTTTGCTGCCTGTCGCCGTTGACGAAGGCTCAAGATCAGGACGCGCGAAAATCCATGCTTGAAGCGTGGAACCAGCCGTTCAAACCGTTCCGCATCATCGGCAATATCTACTACGTCGGCACGAGTAACCTGGCTTGTTATCTGATTACTTCGCCGGGCGGACACATTCTGCTGGACACCGGATTGGAAGAGTCCGGCCCGATTGTTCGCGCCAACATTGAAGCTTTGGGTTACAAGCTGAAATACGTCCGCATCATTTTGTCCAGCCACGCGCATTTCGATCACGTCGCGGGGCACGCGGACATGAAGGCCGCCACCGGCGCGCAGGTTTATGCCACGGCGGCGGACGCGGCAGCGTTGGAAAGCGGCGGCGCAAAGGGATTTCATCCAATCGGCAGTTACAAACCGGTCAAGGTAGATCGCATCATCAAGGACGGCGAAGTCGTGCGGCTGGGCAGTGTGGCTTTGAAAGCGCATCTGACGCCGGGCCACACCGAAGGCAATACCACCTGGACGATGACCGTGGAGGAAAACGGCAAGAAGTACGAAGTCGTTTTCGCCGCCAGCATGTCCATCAATCCCGGCGTGCGAATGGTCAACAACCCGACCTGGGCGGGCGTGGGCGATGCTTACGCCAAGTCGTTCCAAAAGCTGAAATCGCTGGCCTGCGACGTTTTTCTGGGACCGCACGCGCCTTTCTTCGATATGGAAGGCAAGGTCAAACGAATGACCGTCGACGCCAAATCGAATCCGTTCATTGATCCGGCAGGCTTTCGCGACTACATCGCGTCTTACGAAAAGAGTTACAACGAACAGCTTCAACGCGAAAAAGCCGGGCTGCAAACCAAAAACCAATGACCATCCTTGAAACCGAACGCCTGACGCTGCGCCGGCTTTGCGAGGCCGACGCGGCGTTTATTTTGAAACTGCTCAACGAACCTTCCTTTCTGCAATACATCGGCGACAAAGGCGTGCGCACGCTGAATGATGCGCGCAGCTACATTTTGGCCGGGCCGATGGAGATGTACGCGCGGCTGGGCTTCGGTCTTTATCTGGTGCAGGCGAAAGCTGACGGATGCTCGATGGGCATCTGCGGACTCATCAAACGCGACACTCTGCCGGACGTGGACATTGGCTTCGCTTTCCTGCCGGAGTTTTGGGGTAATGGCTACGCTTACGAAGCCGCCGCCGCCGCGCTGAATTACGGGCGAGACGCGCTCGGCTTCAAACGAATAGTGGCCATCACGTCGCCGGACAATGAGGCGTCTGGCAGACTGCTGAAAAAACTGGGGCTGCAATTTGAACGGATGATTCGATTGTCGGAAGGCGCGGCAGAGATTCGATTATTCGGAAGCGAAGGCTGATTGAGCCGCGCGAGGATTGGTTCAAAACACCTTTCCAGCCAGGCTCTGGTCAATAACCTTTGGCCAGATTTCGCCGGGAAAGTTTCGTCAGCATCGCCAGACAAACCAAACCAACAGCCGTCCAGCATAACAATCGCAGCTTGCGATAAATCGCCAGCGTCACGCCCGCCGCCGTTGTCAGTCCTAGTACGCCGGTCAGCCAGGAACTGCCCGCTTCGTCCACGCCGACTTTGGCCGGGACGAAGGCAAACAACAGATTGATGAGCCGATTCAGCGCCTCCAAAATGAACGCGGCGGCCAGGCTCGGCGAAACGCCTGTCAGCGTCAGAGTCAGAAAGACTTCGGCGACGCCTGCCAGATGAAATCCTGCTTCGCCCAGCATCACCCAGAAAAAGTCTTTGGGATGTTTGCGGAAAAAGTCGAAAACGTATTCTTCCAGCTCCAGCAATTGATGCAGTTCTTTATCCAGCAGGCGATGAAAGGCCGCGACCGGAACGAGCCGTTTGATCGTTTCGCAAAAACGTTCGACCACGACGAATTTCAGACTGAACACAGCAGCCATCAGAGCCAGCGCCAGAAAGGTCAGGATGGCGGCGACGATC
>CAZRXE010000034.1:0-1718 GCA_964603695.1 uncultured Heliomicrobium sp. | reverse complement strand
CGGGCGCTGATGAATCCATCATCGGCAAGGAAGGCGAGTTTTTCGACAAGGTGGCCAAAACTTTGCCCGAAACCGCCGCCGAACGCATCGTGCGCGGCGTGCTGCGCGATGAAGAAAAAATCCTGATTGGCCAGGACGCCTGGGCGATTGACAAGGTGCAACGGTTGATGCCGGTCAAGTACTGGTCGTTTCTGGGCAAGATGCTCGAAAAACTGGCCAAGTGAAAGAAGGAGGAAAGACAATGCCAAGCTGGCAAGCGCGGCTGTTTTCAAAATTCTTACGGTTGATGGTCAAACGCAATTTGCACCGTCTGGGTATGGACGAGGCGGAAGCCGTGCGGCGGATTCGCCGGGCGCTGGAACCGAATGACTTTCTCAGACCGCGTTTGCCGCGCGAAGTGAAAGTCGAAGAAGTGGATTTGTTCGCCGCCAAAGGCGAATGGGTGACGTGGACGGACGCGCCCGAACGCACCGTTTATTACCTGCACGGCGGCGGTTACGTAGCCTGCACGCCGGCCACGCATCGCGGATTCACGGCTCATCTTTCGCAAGCGGCCAATGCCAAAGTCTTCGCGCTGGATTATCGTCGCGCACCTGAACACAGATTCCCCGCCGCGCTGGAAGACGCCGTGCGCGGTTATCAAATGTTGTTGGAAGAAGGCGAACGTCCCGAACGCATGGTCATCGGCGGAGATTCCGCCGGCGGCGGGCTGACGTTGGCAACGCTGATTGCTTTACGGGATCGCGGTTTGCCGCTGCCGAGCGCGGCATTTTGCCTTTCGCCCTGGACGGATTTAGCCGCGACGGGCGGTTCGATCATCACCAACGAAGCGAAAGACCCGATGCTGACCGGCATCGGCATGAAAGATTTCGCCGCGATTTATCACGGCCAGACACCGGCGGACGATCCGCTGGTTTCGCCGCTTTATGGTGATTTGATCGGCTTGCCGCCGCTGCTGATTTACGTCAGCAACAGCGAAATCCTGCTGGACGATTCGGTGCGGCTGGCGGCGCGCGCCAAAAAACATGGCGTCAAAGCGGATTTGCGCGTGTGGAATGAATTGCCTCACGTCTGGCCGATTTTCGTCGCCTTCAAATTGCCGGAAGCGCAACAGGCGCTCGGCGAAATCGCCGAGTTCATCCGGCAACAAACTTCTTTGCAGCAAGCGAAACGCAGCGCGGCCTGAACTGCGCTGCGTTTTTCCATCAATCATCGGCAAGTTTCATAAATCCTGAAAAGTAGATAACAGTCTGTTTCGTTTTCCATATACCAATTGGAATTTTTCATTTGTCATTGATTGCCGATAAATGCCTGAGCTGATTGGTCAATGGCCAATTTCAAATTCCATATCACAAATGGAAAATAAGCAGCGGCTATTACTTGGGAAATGAAACTTGCTCAATCATCAACTCAACACCCAACTTTATGAGCAATCCCAGCGGACATTTGGTCGTCACCGTCGGCGCAGGCCCGGCAGGAATTTACGGCGTGCGCAAACTGGCCGAAGCCGGCCATGAAGTCATTTTGCTGAATCGCGACATCAAACCTGGCGGTTTGGTCGAATACGGCATTTATTTCAACAAACACAAATTGAAAGAAGGCGTGCGCAAACAATTCCGGCAGATTCTGGCCGACCCGCGCATCCATTACGTCGGCCACGTCAAAGTCGGCACGCAAGCGGATCTGACGTTGGGAGAGTTGCGCGAGATTTTCCAACC
>CAZRXE010000033.1:0-2290 GCA_964603695.1 uncultured Heliomicrobium sp. | reverse complement strand
TGCGCAATGCAATCGGCGCGCGTCATACGAAGGTGGACGTGCCGGCCTCGCGTTTGAAAATTGAGGTGGCGCGGATTCTCAAGGAAGAAGGCTACATCACCAACTACAGCATCAAGACCAACGAAGGCAGCCACGCGCGCACGTTGCGTATTTTTTTGCGGTATGGGCCGAAGGGCGAAAGCGTGATCTCGGAGTTGAAGCGGGTTTCCCGCCCCAGTCTTCGCGTTTACGTGGGAAGCAAAGAGGTTCCCAAAGTTCTCGGCGGCCTGGGCGTTAACATCCTGAGTACGTCGCAAGGTGTAATGACCGGCAAGAACGCCCGCAAGGCGAATGTTGGCGGCGAATTGCTGTGTAGCGTTTACTGATTCGTCAGTTGTTTGTTCTTGGTTGTCCGTTGGGCTTCAAGCCACTGACCACTGATTACTGACCATTGACCATTGATGAGAAAGTTATGTCACGAGTAGGCAAGAAACCAATTGAGATTCCGAACGGCGTGAAGGTCAACCTCACGGATTCGGCAGTTGAAGTGCAAGGGCCGAAAGGCAAACTGTCGGCGGTTATTCCCGCTGGAGTCACCCTTAAGGTCGAAGACGGCAAATTGATTGCCGAGCGCCAGGACGACAGTCACACCGCGATACACGGAACCACGCGGGCCTTGGTCGCCAACGCGATCAAGGGCGTTTCGCAGGGTTTTACGCAGGAGATGGACGTGGTCGGCGTCGGCTACAAGGCCGAACTGAAAGGCCGCAGCATCAATTTGGCGCTGGGTTATTCACATCCGATTGAATTTGTGCTGCCGGAAGGGATTACAGCGAAGATCGAAAAACTGCCGCGCACCATTACGCAGTATCAGACCACCATCACCCTTTCCGGCATTGATCGCGAAACCATCGGGCAGGTGGCGGCCAACATGAACCGGCTGCGGAAGCCGGACGCTTACAAAGGCAAAGGCATTCGTTACGCCAATCGTCCGATGAAGCTCAAACCCGGTAAGACCGGCAAATAAGAGATGAATTTCCACAGACCGCAACGAAGGAGCTTGGGAAGCAAGTTCATCGTTCGGCGAATGCAGAGAAATCATTATGGCAAAGAAATCAAGACAGGATATGCGGCGGGCGGTTCACACTCGTATCCGCAAAAAAGTGAGTGGAAGCGCGGAACGTCCGCGCCTAGCGATTTTTCGCAGCCTCAATCATATTTATGCCCAAGTGATTGACGACCAGAAAGGTGTCACGCTCTGTGCGGCTTCGAGCGTTGAAAAAAGCGCAGGCGTCGGCAACGGCGGAAACATTGACGGGGCGAAAGCGATTGGCAAACTGATTGCCGAACGCGCCAAGGAAAAAGGAATCAACAGCGTGGTGTTCGACCGCGGCGGTTACATTTATCACGGTCGCGTCAAATCGCTGGCCGAAGCTGCACGCGAGGCCGGTCTGCAATTCTAAGTCGGAGAAACGTAATTTTATGGATAGCAGAATCAATGCTGACGGGTTGGAATTGACGGATCAGGTGATCTCGATCAACCGCGTCACGAAAGTAGTCAAAGGCGGTAAAAACATGTCGTTTGCCGCGCTGGTGGTGGTTGGCAATCAACACGGCGTGGTCGGCTTCGGCACTGGCAAAGCCAAAGAAGTGCCGCAGGCCATCCGCAAGGCTCTGGAATCGGCCAAGCGTAATCTGATTCGCGTTCCGCTGGTCGGCACGACGCTTCCGCACCCGATGGTCGGCAAATTCGGCGCAGGTAAAGTGTTGCTCAAACCGGCAGCCGAAGGAACTGGTGTAATTGCCGGCGGTGCCGTGCGCGCGGTGATGAACGCCGTGGGTGTCAGCAACATTTTGACCAAGTGCATCGGTTCAAATAACCCTCACAACGTCATTCGCGCCACGTTCGACGCGCTGGCCAACATGAAGAGCAAGGAAGAAGTCGCCCGTTTGCGTGGCCGCACTGTGGAGGAGTTATAAAAAATGGCAAACGAAACAAACGACAAGAAGATCAAAATCGAGTGGTATCGCAGCATCATCGCCACGCCCGAAAAGCACAAAGTGATTGTGCGGAGTCTGGGCTTTACTAAGCTCAATCAAATCGTCGAGCGCCCAGACAATGACTCAGTTCGCGGAATGGTGGCGAAAGTCCCGCACCTGTTGCGCATCGTTGAATAACAAGATTTTTCAGACAGGATTTTTCAGGATGACGAAAAACCCTGACTTCGTTTCAGTAAGGAATAGTTATGGCTATCGGCTTGAACAATCTGAAAGCGCCCGCTGGGGCGACTCACAAGAAAAAGCGCGTCGG
>CAZRXE010000032.1:0-10882 GCA_964603695.1 uncultured Heliomicrobium sp. | reverse complement strand
AGGCCAACTGCGTTTTGCCTGTGCCGGGTTCGCCTGTCACCAGCAAAGGTTGTTGCAACAGCAACGCGACGTTGACGGCGTTAATCAATCCTTCGTCTGGACGATAGCCTTTGGGATTGAGCAACCGCTCGCGGCGCGGATCATTGAAAACCCACTGCGGTGCATCGGCGGGGCGGTTTTGGGGATCACCTGTGTAAAGCGGGACAGACATGTTTAGCTCCCTTTTTGGATTTGGCCAATTACCTGGAAGGATGTTCCTTTGCCTTCAAGTAACTTCTTTAATTCACCACTCAAAATTTTCATGCGAATTGGGTTGTCATTGTTTTGCCGGAACAAATCACTGACTTCATCGCGAATATCGCGGACACTCAGCACGTCACGATGCTTACTCCATTCCTCGGCTTCATGACGTTTGACGGCGTGCAATTCAGGAAGCACTACCAGCCAGTGTTTGGTTTGGGATTGTTTATGCAAATCAGTCACCCACTCGCGCAGCCTTTTGTTCAGCGGTTTGCGCCAGAACGCCAACCCGGAAGACTTTTCTTTTGACTGCTGATATTTCAACGACAGGACGCAAACGACCCGGCAATTTTCAATGGGATGCCAGGCCTCCCAAAACTGAATGAAATTGGCGAGGCCGGTTTCCTCATCGCCTTCAAAGTTTTCACTCAGCCATTCAAGATGAACCAGCAACAAACCGCTTAAATTGACCAGTTCTTGTTGAATGCGTTCGCGGCACTGTTCGGCGGAGTCAAACCGGCGATTCAGATGCACCTTTCCCAAATCAAGCCAGAATCTATCCACGGCTGAACGCGGGCTTGGCGCAACCCACAGCCAGTCAGTGACCTTTCCGTCATACAATTCCGACAGGATTTCGCCTTTTACCCGCGTCACAAAATCGCCGTGACACTCAAGTTCGTCGCCGTGAACGATGCAAATCAGCGGGAACCCCGGATCAGTGCGGAAATGTTTCTCAAAGGCCTTTTCAAAGGCTTCTCGCTGCTCGCTGCGATTGCAACGCTGATGCAGGCGATGATTGACCGAGGCCGCCGCATCAGGATCTATGCCCTGCTCAATTTGGCGGATGACTTCCAGCAGTTTTTGCCAGGAGTAGGAATTTCCTTCTTGAGCGTTGACCACATCCAGCAGTTCTTCCAGCGCGCCCGGATAGTTGGAACAGGTCGTGACAATGCTTTCCACATCCTGACGAGTATTTGGCAGACGATTGATGCGCCGTGCAGCATCTGATGTCAGACTGCCTACGATCTGATTTCGTGACTCAGGCGTCTGCATGACCTGACACGCCTGCAACGCTTCAATTACGTGGCGACGCTGATTGCTGTTTAAGGGAGGCAGCGAATTCATATCAGTGGATCAGAGGGTTTTCGACAATTATAGCGGTTTTCAGCCGAGTGCGACCCGTACATTCAGAGGTGGGACAGGTTCCGAACCTGTCCCACCCAATCAAGAAGTCGCAGACACTTGCAAATCGCTATAAGGCAACACTTCGTTCAAGACAGCCTGCACCTTCCGCCAGGGAATTGATTCGCCCTCTAAACTTCCGACAATTTCCAGAAAGCTTTCCAAGCCCGCCGGAAATTGCAGGCAGGTGTTCACAATGCTCAGCACGTCCTGTCGGGCATTGGAATGCCGGTTGATGCGGTTGGGAATGGCAGCGGGCAAGGAGCCGATGATCTGGTCGCGCGATTGCGAGGTACTCAGGCAGTCACAGCCCAGCAAGGCGTCCACGAGTTTTTGCTTGCCTTTGAAATCCAGTTCGGCGACAGGTTGCGCAGGCGGCGGCTGGACTGCCGGCATTGGCTGAACCGGCGCAGGGCCAACGGCGGGATGCGCTTCAACGGGCGGGGTTGCGCGGCGCAGGCTTTCGATCACTTTGCGCAAGCCTCGCACGACATCCAGCCAGGCTTCATCGCGGTCGGCCCAGGTTTTGATGGGTTTGACGTCTTTGGGTAGTCCCTGCAATTTGCTGAAGGGCGCTTGCAGCCAGTCGCAGGCTCTGAGGATGATCGGAATGACGACGGCTTCGCGGGCGGCGTGTCGTTCCAGCGCGCGCAACATTTCCTTGTCGTGACAATAATCCGAATTGATGAAATCGGCGCTGACCAGCAACAGGATGATTTGCGCCTGATTCAGGGCGTCGTCAATTTCGCCCGCCCACTGCTGTCCGGGCTGAATCTGGCGGTCGTGCCAGGCGTCAATCAATTGCTGACGACGCAAACCGCTCAGGTGCGTTTCGAGTTCCAGGCGAAAGTCTTCGTCGCGATGCGCATACGAAATGAACACTTTGATGGGTGCGGGGCTGGAAGGCGATTGTTCCAGTGAGTGCGCTTGTTTGGTTGGGGAACCTAATTCATTCACGGTGGCCACGGCTGCTCCTTTTTCCTTGGTTAATGCCGGTTTGCCTCCATCGGACATCGTTCACACCAGAATGAGTTGTCCGGCGATCAAACGGTATTACAGATGTTTGAAAGCTGATGCCTGAGGCTCGCGCATCATACGCAAGAGCCTGAAAAAAGGGCAAGAAATTGTTGGAGCTGCCGCGTTTCGGAGGCAGAAGAGGTGTCAATCAAGGAAGCCTTCTTTTCCGCCCTGCTCAACGCCAGCAATGATCACCAAGATGAAAGTCTGAGAAAAGTGAGGAAGACGATCAGCACTCGGAGTTCGAGCCGGAATTTACCGAAGTTCAAATTGGCCGCTTCTCGGAGGAGGAAGATGAAGCATCGCAGCGGCGTCACGAACAGATTCTGGATTGGGCGCGAATCGAATACGAACAGCTCGAACGCGAATTGGAAGAAGGACTGGTTCAACTCTTCACCCTTTTTTCTCCCGAAATTGCGGATTAGAACTTCGCACTTGATGTGAGTTAGACAAACGTTCGCGCAGCTTTTTTTGCAGGCAATAAATCACTGAAGCACCTCACACTCGCAGCCTTCTTCTGCCCGCTGCACATATTGCAGCAACGCCGGAATGGGTGTCACGCGCTCGGCCCGAAAGCCGATCTACTGCGGGCAACGCGGCCGCACTTCTTCTCGAGCAAAACGATACTCATCCAGCGGCGTCCTGCGAAGCAGCGAAGTTCGGTAGGCGAACAACATTCCATACCGCGAGCAACCTCGCTCAAGACAGAGCGTCGAGAATTCTCCATACCGCTCATCCGTCCAGATGATCCCACCACTCAGCAGTTCATAGTTCAATTGCGCCGCCGGATCGAACTGGCACGCTCTGAGGAATTCAATTGCCTCGTTTGGAAAAACAACCGGTCGTGACGGACAAATGCTGATGCCCTGCAGTTTCTGACGCACGCAAAAAAAAATCCTTTCCGGCGTGCGCCAATTTTTCAGCGTTTTACGCATTACCAGGTGAAAGCAAAAGTCGGAAGTAAATTTGGGATGCGGCGGGTGCCGGATCATTCATGGAGTCAAGGCCAATGGCGGCGAGGCAGTCTCGTTTGCCGGAAGCCACTGTAGCAACTCGATTGGCCGTTGAATTGCTACCTGACGATGAAGAAGCAAACGTGAATGATCCGGCGACCGCCGCCTTTGTTCGTGCTGGCGGCGTTGTACGTGAAGCGGACTCGGCTTCCGCGCCGAAGATGAAGTATGATGCCGCGCGAACTCGGCAGTACCAGTATTTTCGCCTCCGCAATGAACTCCAATCAACACTGCGCGCTGGGCGAAAATCAATCGTCAATGTTGCCACGCTGCGGCCTTTGCGCCGGATCAGGAGGGAGCCTAATGTTCTTTGCTCGTGTCGCCCGATTCGCTCTTCAGCCTCTCACCGTTTCAACCCGTAAAGGACTGGTCATTGCGGTTTTGCTCGCCGCCGCTTGCACGGGCTGGCTGAAACAATCCGCCGCCGTCGTCCAGAATTCATCTGCCGTCATTGTTTCCGCCGCCAGCAACGAACCGGACGCGCTGGCACCGGACGCGCTGGCCACGGCCTACGGTCAAAACCTCGCCACGCAAACCGACATCGCCGCCACGCCGCAAACACCGCTCGCCGGAACCACCGTCACCGTCGCCGGACGCCTGGCATCCTTGCTGTTTGCGTCTCCCGGACAAATCAACTTCCTCATTCCGGCAGACACACCCGCCGGTTCCGCCACTGTCGTCATCCGTGCGGCGGACGGCACGATTTCCACCGGCACGACCAACATCAACGCGGTCGCACCGTCGCTCTTCACAGCGGGCGGCGTAGCGTCGGGCTTCGCGCTGCGCGTCAAAGCCGACGGCGCGCAAAGTTACGAACCCATCGCCGAATTCGACGCCGCCAACAGCCAGTTCAAACCCAAAGCCATTGATTTGAACTCCGCCGCCGGCGATCAAGTCTTTCTGGTGTTTTTCCTGTCGGGTTTGCATAAGGCCGATCCGGCGCAGGTGCGCGTCATTTTGGGCGGCGACGAATTCGCGCCGGTTTTTGCCGGAGCCGTGCCGGGCGCGGCGGGGCTGGATCAAATCAATCTGCTGCTGCCGCGCGAACTGGCAGGCAAAGGCGTGCTCGATCTGGCGGTCAAAGCGCCCAACGCCCGTCCGTCGAATTCCGCCAAAATCCAGATTGGCGGCGGCGCGTCCACGCTGGCCGTCAGCAAGCTGAGCAAGCAAACCGTCGTCGCCGGCGAAACGCTGGAAATCGAAGGCGTGAACATGCCGACATCGAACGTCGAAGTGTTGTTTGAGCCGAACGTCGGCGTTGCGCCTGAAACACTGACGCCGACCAAAATGACTTTGCGCGTGCCGTACGGCGTCGCCAGCGGCACGGTCAAAATCAGCGTCAACAAACAAATCGCCTACGTCAGTCCGACGCCGCTCAACGTTGTCACGTCTGTCAGCGGCTTTGTTGAAGAATTCAAGGACGGCAAGCGCGTGGCCGTCGTCGGATTGCCGGTTGTTTTGAGCGAACCCGGCGGGCGGAGTTTGGAAACCGTGACCAACAGCGCCGGCGCGTTTCTGATTCGCGATGCAGCCGTTTCCACGCGCTCAAATGTTCAAATCAAAGGGCTGGCCGCCAACGGCTTGAATTATGAAGCGTCACCGTTCAGCCTCCGCGTCTTCGGCAACCGCGACAATCAAGCCAGCCAGGAAGATACGACGCCGCGTGTCGTCGAACTCAAACCCAACGGTTCCGTCACAACCAGTTTCGCCGCCGCCGACACGCCGCTCAACGAACGTTTGCAGGTTGCGACTGCCGGCCCGAACGAAACCGCCGGCGTCATCACCGCCGGCCAAGTCACCTTCGATACGGGCAATTCCACGATCACTTGTCTGGGCGGAGTTTCGGGATGCCAATTGGCGCTGAACGTGTTTGATCCCGGACGCACGCCGACGAACCTGCCCGCCGGAGTTTTCAGTTCGACGATTGCGCAAATCACGCCCTTCGGCGCAACGCTGACGCCGGGCGGAAAACTCATCTTTCCCAACAGTGACGCGACTCCTGCGGGGACGCCGCTGCGCGTGTACCGCTATGACCAAACGCCGACCAGCATGACTTTCGGGCAGTTCGTGGACATTGGCCCGGGGATCATTTCCAGCGACGGGCAACGGCTGGAAACAGAAGCCAATGCCGTCACGCAAGCGAGTTATTACCTGATTTCGCGCCAATGGCGATTGATGGCGACGATCATCGGCCACGTCGTCGAAGCCGACGGCGTGCGCCCGGTGCGCCGCGCCGTGGTCAGCGCGCGCGGCCAATCCACCTTCACGGACGGCAACGGCGGCTTCGTGCTGCGCAACATTCCGGTGATTAAAGCCAACGACACGGTAACGCTGGAAGTCAGCTTCCACCGCGCCGACGGAACCGTCACGCGCACCGAACGCGCAGGCGTCGCCATCAGCACCGGCGCGCAAATCCAACTCGCCACGGACATTCCGTTGCCTGCGCGCAACGCCGTGAGCGGCCCCACGATCCTCGCGCCCGAGACGCTTTCAATTACCGAAGGCGAAACGCGCGACTTCAATTTCCTGGTGACGGACTTGCCGACAGGCGTCACGCCTTCGCTGGTCAACCCGCCATCGTTTGCCGCCTTGCGCAGCCTGGGCGCGGATGCTTTCGCCTTGCGCCTGACGCCGCCCACAGGCAGCGCGGGCAACTACCAAATCACGATTGCCGCCGGCAACGCGCGCCAGACGTTGACGGCGGTTGTCATCGCCGCGAGCAGCAGCGCGCCGATAGCGCGTTCGCAAGCCGTCACGACCAACGAAGACTCGCCCGTCCAAATCACGCTGGTCGGCACGAACACAGGCAGCGCGCCGACTTACACCATCACCGCACAGCCTTTGCACGGAAGCCTGAGCGGAACGCCACCCAATTTAACCTACACGCCGGCGACGAATTACAACGGCACAGACAGCTTCAGCTTCCGCGTCAACGGCAGCAACGATCCGCGCAGCACGGCTGCGGTTTCCATCGCCGTTCGCCCGATCAACGATCCGCCGATCATCACTAGCACATTCGGGCCGCAGACGGTGAATGCCGGGCAATCAATAAAATTGATTATTGCGGCAACTGATGCCGATGGAGATCAACTCATTTGTACTGCACCAAATGCGCCTGCCGGAGTAACAATCTTGCCCATCCAGAATACAACCAACGCTTGGCACTTTGAGTGGCAGCCAACGACTGCGCAAGAAGGACCCAATGCCATTGATCTTTTGGTCACTGACGGCAAGTCGCCAGTATCCAAAACTTTGGCCATCGCGGTTAGAGCGCCCTGGGCTAAGACTTCAGGTCCGGAAGGAGCAGGCGTTGAGGCAATTATCGCTCGCGGCAACAAAATCTTCGCAGGCACTTCAGGCGGCGTCTATATTTCAAATGACAATGGGCAAACCTGGACCGTCGTCAACACCGGCTTGGCGAATATCAATGTCTTCTCCTTAGCGGTGAATGGAACAAAGCTGCTTGCGGGCACGGATGGCGGCGTGTATGTGACGGACAATGACGGTCAGCTTTGGACTCCGGCTGGTTTGCAAGGCATCGGCATAGATACCCTGACGGTGAATGGTTCAAGGATATTTGCCGGCTCTTTCGGCAATGGTGTGTACGTCACGGATGATGAAGGGCGAAGCTGGAGGCAGATGAATAGTGGGCTGGCAGGCACCTGTGATCTGCCTGGGAATTGCGCGCTCTATGTTCAATCTTTGGCAAGCAAAGGAACAAAGACCTTTGTGGCTACATATGGAGGTGGAGTATTTGTCACAAGCAATGGTGGGCAGCTTTGGACGCCCGTCAACATTGGACTAGTAGATCCCAATACAGGGCTGCCACATTTATACATCAAGAAGCTTCTGGTCAGCGGAACGAAGATTTACCTCTGCACCTGGGGAACCGGCGTATATGTGACAGACAACGACGGCCAAAGCTGGACGGCTCTTTCTCGTAACGAGTCAGGCTTCACCAATCCGTACACTTTTGCGGTTGCCGTCAGCGGAACGAAGATCTTTGCGGGCACGATCTTCGGCGGCGTTTACGTCACCAGTAACAATGGCCAAAATTGGGCTCAAGTTAATACTGGCCTGCTCAGCACTGATATTCGAGTCTTGACGCTGGTGGGCACTAAGCTTTTTGCCGGAACGTATGGAGACGGATTGGCGGCGACTACCAATGAAGGGCAGAGTTGGACTCCGGTCAACACGGGACTAACCAGTGCGATTCTTCAATCCTTCGCTGTCAAAGGTACTAAAGTCTTCGCCGCCGCGTACGGCGCTGGCGTCTACCTGACGGAAAATGACGGGCGAAGTTGGTCGCTGGTCAACTCCGGGTTTATCACGAGCGAAACCAACAATGTCCTGCTGGCGCTGACGACGAAAGGTAATAAGGTTTTTGCGGGAACTTACGGGGGCGGAATCTACGTCACCAACAACGACGGCCAGAGTTGGAGCAAAATCAATCAAGGGTTGAGGCAGGACACTGCGGTCTGCGCCACCTGCATTCGCTCCTTAACGGCAAGCGAAACGAAAGTATATGCGGGGACAGGGGCGGCCAATAACTTCGCAGACGGCGGCGAGGTATACGTGTCCAGTGATGATGGGCAGCGTTGGACGAATACGGGCTTGGCAACAAACACAGTGCGGTCTCTAACCCTCAAAGGAACAAAACTTTTCGCCGGCACTGAAGGCTCCGGCGTCTACATCTACGATGGGCAACGGTGGACGCAAGTCAACTCCGGCCTGGACAATCATGACGTACGCGCTTTGGTTGTCAGCGGTACTAAAGTGTTCGCTGGGACATTCGGCGGCGGTATATTCGTTACTGAAGACGATGGACAACATTGGAGAGCTATCAACAATGGCTTAGCCGGCAGCTACGTGAATGCTCTGACAGTGAGCGGGACAAAAATTTATGCCGGCCTCTATGGCGGTGCCTACGTGACCACCAATGATGGTCAAAGCTGGATAAGGATCGGCACCGATTTAACCAATGACATCGTCAATACGCTAGCCGTGAACGGCAGTAAGCTTTTTGCCGGAACGCCTGACGGTGTATCACTACTAACTGACGCTAGCCAAAGCTGGTCGGAGATCAACAAAGGATTGGTCAGCAAATTTACCAACACCGTAGCCGCGAGTGGTAGCAACCTTTTCACTGGCACACTTGGCAATGGCATCTTTCGTTCAGTTGATCAAGGTGCAAGTTGGATAGCCGCAAGCAGTGGCTTGCCGCCATCGGCCAATGTTCCAACGGTAGTTGCCACAGGCACGAACGTATTTGCCGGCACCTTAGGACAAGGCGTTTATCGTTCCAGCGACAACGGCAACAATTGGGCGGAACTGAACAATGGCTTGCCAACAGCAAACGTAGCTAATCCGCAGCAGAATCCACGTAACGTCAATGCGTTGCGTCTGAATGGCGCAACGTTATTAGCCGCGACCGATGGTGGCATCTTCCGATTTAGTAACCCGACCGGCGCGGGCGCTTGGACCACGACCAATTTAACGCGCAGTGCGTTATCGCTGCTGGTGAATGGCGCGGCGCTGTATGCCGGTACCTTTGATGATGGCGTATACCGCTCGACGGATGGCGGTGTGTCTTGGCAGTCAGTAGGCAAACAGACGTTGGGCAATCTGACGGTTTCTGCGCTCGGCGTTAGTGCAAGCGGAGCAAGCATTTTTGCCGGCACAAGTGCAGGCATCTATCGCTCAGACGATCAGGGACAAAACTGGCGGGCGGTCAATCGCGATTTGCCGTCGAATCTGGTGGTCACTTCCTTTCAAACCAGCGGCGCGAAGCTTTATGCCGGCAGCGTCTATGGCGTGTTTCTTTCCGAAGACAACGGCGAAAACTGGAAGCAGATCAACGCAGGTTTGCTCGACATTTATGTGACTTCGTTTGCGCTTGATGGCGACAGGTTGATTGCCGGAACGAAAGTCGGCGGCGTATTCATTAGCCAGATTCCCGATCAGCCTGCTTGCATCGGCATCGCGGCGCAACCGGTTAGCAAAACCATCAGCAGCGGTCAGTCCACAACCCTAACCGTTACGCCGAGCGGCAATCAGCCCTTTCAATTCCAGTGGTATCAAGGAACGAGCGGTGATTTCTCGAAGCCAGTTGCCGGTGCGACGGGGAATGCGTTCACCACGCCGCCGCTGACCGCGACGACGAATTACTGGGTATTGGTCGCCAACAATTGCGGCAGCGTCAACAGCGAGACGGCGGCGGTTGTCCTCAACGCAACACCGCAAACCGATCTGGCCATCACGCAAACCATTTCGCCTGCGCAGCCGAAGCCGGGCGACAATCTGACTTTCACGTTTACCCTGACCAATCGCGGCAGTGAGAAAGCGTTGGCCGTCAACCTGACGAATCCGCTGCCGGTCGAAGTGGACTTCACGAATTGCAGCGCGACAGGCGGCGGCGTTTGTGGCGGCGCGGCGAATAATCGCACGGTGTTCTTTGCGGAGATGGCGGGCAATGCTTCGGCGACCATCACGCTGACGGCGAAGGTGAAAGCCGATGCGGGCGGCAAGACCTTGCGCAACAATGCCGGCGTCAGCGCGGCGACCAACGATGCGAACCTCAGTAACAACTCCGATCCGAAAACGGTGACAGTGCAGCAAACCTCGCCAGTGATTGCCGGTCTGAATCCGACGATGGCCATTGTCGGCGGCGCGGGATTCACGCTCGCAGTCAACGGCTCGAATTTCGCCGGCGGCGCGAAGGTGCGCTGGAACGGCTCGGAGCGCGTGACTTCGTTTGTTTCGGCTGCGCAATTAACGGCGCAGATTCCGGCTAGCGATTTGGCGGCAGTCGGAACGGCGGCGGTGACGGTGGCGAATCCTGACGGGCAAACCTCGAACAGCGTGGCGTTCACGATCACCGCGCCGCAGCGTCTGAACAGCGTGTTGCGCGTGGTGGCCTCAACCGGCAGTGTCGGCTCGACCGTCGCCGTGCCGATTGAATTGGTTTCGCAGGGCGATGAAAACGCGCTCGGCTTCAGCCTGAACTTCGACCCGACAATTTTGAGCAATCCGCAACCGGCGCTCGGCAGCGGCGCGAGCGGCGCGACGCTCAATCCGAATTTGAGTCAGGCGGCGACGGGGCGTGTGGGCTTGGCGCTGGCGATGCCTTCGGGACAGCGGTTCGCGGCAGGCGTGCGGCAGATTGCCGTCATCACCTTCACGGTTGCGGCCAATACCGGCGCGGCGACGGCCAGTTTGGATTTCGGCAATCAGCCGATTCCGCGCGAAGTCTCCGACGTGAACGCCAACGAATTGGGCGCGACTTACGTGGGCGGCGCGGTGACGATTACGCGCGGTTTTGAAGCCGATGTCGCGCCGCGTCCGAACGGCAACGGCATTTTGTCGGTGACGGATTGGGTGCTGGTCGGGCGTTTTGCTTCGGGCGATCTGGCGGTGGATGCGGGCAGCGA
>CAZRXE010000031.1:0-3109 GCA_964603695.1 uncultured Heliomicrobium sp. | reverse complement strand
GTGGCGACGCGCAGCGTGGGAGCGGTAAAGGGCGTATGGAATGGATATTTTAGGTTGCGCGATTCCACGGCGGAAAATGAACGCCTGAAAATCGAACGGGCGCAACTTGAAACGAAAATCGTGGAGTTGCGTGGCAAGGCTCAGCTCTTTGACCAAGTCAATGCGCTAAAAGATTGGCAGGCCGCCAATTCCTATCCGGGCGTAACAGCCCGCGTCATCAGCCGCGACGCTAATCAATGGTTCAACACGGTGACAATAGATCAGGGAATACTGGCCGGAATCAGCAAGGATCAGCCGGTGATGACGCCGGATGGACTGGTTGGGCGTGTAATTTTGGCAACGCCGCTGGCTTCACAGGTCTTGCTCATCACGGATGAACGGCACGGCGCGGGAGCGGCGGTGATTGCGCAAACAGCAGAAAACCGCTGGCTGGGAATTATCGAAGGGAAAAGTCAGTCGCTGTGTGCCATGCGGTTTATTCAGCCGCCGGAAAAACTTGAAAACGGAGAGCAGGTTGTCACTTCCGGGCAGGACGGGCTTTACCCGCCGGGATTGCTGGTGGGACGGATTCGCAGCAATGGGCCGCTTGCAGCGCCGCAGTTAGTGGATATTCAGCCGGCGGCTCAGTTAGGGAAGTTGGACCTGGTTACGGTGATTCAGGTTCCGCCGGAGAAAATTCGCGGGCCGGTGGATGAAGTGGTCAAGGAAGAGAAAGCGAAACAGGGTAAAGCATCGGATCGCAAAAAACGGTAGTGCGCTACGGCGATCCGCGTTGAAATCAAAAGTTTGAATTTACGGAAGCATCATCGTTGGAGAAAGAATCACCCGTTACAACGATCAAGATTGCGGCGTGTTTGCTCGTCGCCATTTTTGCTCAAACCACTTTGAATCGCCTTTTGCCGGACTCGCTTGAGCGGTGGGTGGGTCATATTGATTGGCTGTTGCTGGTCATTGTTTATGTCTGTTTGCAAAGAGACCCGGCACGAGCCTTGTTTACGGCGGTTTTCGCCGGGCTGGCCTTCGACGCTTTTTCCAGAGCGGCGACCCCCAGCGTGTCGCAGGCCATTGGCGTTAGTGGTTTTGCTTACGTGCTGTCGGCTTATGTCGCCGACCGAATCGTTTCAGTGATCGTGGCTGACAATCTGCTGGTCAGGTTTGCGACCGTGGCCAGTGCCAGCGTCATCAACATCCTAACTCGTTACGCCTTCTACAAGCTGCTCAAATTCGAACTCCCCGTGTTAGCTGGCGGACAGGGATTTGCCGCTGCCCTCATCTTCGGACTTGTCACCAACCTGATTGTTTCCGTTTTGCTTTACCTTGTGTTGGATCGTTTCTTCGATAAAGGTTCCGCACTGCGTGTGCGTCGCAGCGAGGCTCGCCGGATCAAGGCGAGATTTTAGGCCCCGATTGCCCAGAGGTTCCGAAATGAAGTCAACCAGAGAACCAGGATTCGATACCGCCGACGATCTGCGCCGGGCCGGACAGCGACTGGAAATCATTCGCTATCTGGCGCTGGCCATTTTTATTTTGCTGGTCGGGCGGTTGTGGATATTGCAGGTCATGAAAAGCGAAGTGTTCGCCGAGCAGGCCGAACAAAATCGCACCCGAATCCTACCGATTCCCGCCCGCCGCGGAACCATCTTTGACCGCAAAGGCCGCATTCTGGTTACCAGCCAGTCTTCCTACAACATTGTTCTGAGTCGCAAAGACGTTAACGAAAAGGACTTTCCACGCATCGCCGAATTGCTGGTCAACAGTCTGGGCATTGACCGCGACTGGTTGAGTAAGCGGTTTGAAGCCGCCAAATACGAGGCCAAATACGAATTCATCGTCATCAAGGAATTGGCGACAATGAAGGATGTCGCCTGGGTGCGCGCGCATCAGTACGATTACCCGATGATTACTTATGAAGAAGCGCCGCGTCGTTTGTATCCGTTCGGCCTGCTGGCAGCGCATGCGCTTGGATATGTCGGCGAAGTGGATAAAAAGGAGCTAAATGATCCGAAATCGTCTTTTAATCGCGAAAAAGGGTACAAACTAGGCGACATCATTGGCAAAGCGGGAATTGAGCGCACTTACAACGACGTGCTGGCGGGCAAGGACGGCGAGCGCCGCGTGGTGGTGGACAGTCGCGGACGCATTCAACGCGAAATTGACCGCACCGAACCCGTGGCTGGGCGCGATTTTTACAGCACGATTGATTTAGACATTCAAAAAATCGCCGAAGAGCAAACCGATACAATGCCTTCAGGGCGCGGCGCAATTGCCGTGATGGACCCAAACAACGGAGAGATTCTGGCAATGGTCAGTCATCCGGCTTTTGATCCGAACCTGTTTTCGCTGCGCGCCAAGACGGACGAAGGCAAGGAAGAAATCCGCGAACTGCAACAGGACGAGGATCGGCCGCTTTACAACCGCGTCATTCAAGGTCAGTTCCCGCCCGGTTCGACCTGGAAGCTGATGACTTCCGTGGCTGCGCTCAATGAAGGCGTTATCACGCCGACCAACAATCGCATTCAAGACGGCGGCATTCAAATCGGCAACTATTTCATGAAGTCCATCTCCAATTACGGAGCGCCGGACATCGTCACTGCGATTTCCAAATCCGCCGACGGTTATTACTACCGCCTGGGTTTGAAGATGGGCGTGGAAAGATTCGAGAAGTGGGTCAATCTGTTTAGATTCGGTCAGCGCACCGGGATTGATTTGCCAGGGGAATACTCAGGCATTGCGCCAACGCGCGAAAGAAAGCGTCTGAGTTGGTCAAACTCAATCAAAAAAGCGCAGCAGGCGCTGGATGAAGCTCCCGAAAACGAGAAGGCCGCGAAGGAATTTCATCTGCGCCAAACGCAGCGGCAGGCGGAATGGACGGATTACGACATGGCTTCGTCGGCCTTCGGGCAGGGGCAGAATGCTTCGACGCCGATTCAATTACTGCGTTATACCGGCGGACTAGCCATGGGCGGGTATATGTACACTCCGCATTTAATGTTGCGCGTTGTGCCAGGACTGGATCGTTTGGGCAATCAACAGTCGGAGTTGCGTTACGAAGACAAAAGCAAATTCTCAGTTCCAATGAGCGAGGAGATTCATCAGATCGTGCTCAAAG
>CAZRXE010000030.1:0-6022 GCA_964603695.1 uncultured Heliomicrobium sp. | reverse complement strand
CGCATTGGCGGGAGCGACGGATAAATCGTTGAACCAACAGGATTTTCTGAGCGGCTACAGCCTCCGGGCTAAGCCCTTTGACCGCAATATTTCAAAAATCCCGTGGGGAGTACCCCTGAAGGTGCATTTCTGGTTATTAATTCATCCGTCAAAACTAAGGTAAATTCAACTTCTTCACCGATTCTTAAATCACTTTGCGTAGCGGTAAATGGCATATTTGGTCTCCTTATCGTTTGGTTCTAATGGCACTTCGGTTCATTTGCACCTAACTACAATTAGGCGGACGTTGAAACTTTCCGATAAGGGAAACATATTTCCATTATCAGAAACTACTTTCCGCGAACGGAAGTTTTTGACTTTCCATTATCGGAAACTTTTGGTTGTGAGGCCGGTTCCTCCGGCTTTCCATTATGGGAAACTTTGGGAGAATGAATTCGGTCTGTCAGTCCGAGCTTTCTGACTTGATCGTACGTGATTTCCCAAAGTTTCAAGTTGGGGTTCTGCTTTCCGCCTGCCGATTTCATTCTGTCGCGCCGATGTGTTTCGCTGAATTCAATCCGAATGAGAACGATCTCTTCATTCTGGAAAGGACGGACGGGCGGTTGCCGGGATGATTCCTCAAGAATGAGTTCGATGGTTTTGTAGCGTTTGCCGCGTTGATGGTCATAGCGATAGCGGATACAGATGAGTTCCGCGCCGTATTGCTTGACCAATCTTTTGGTTCCTGGTTGGCCGGGTTGCCGAATCAAACGGGTACGCATTATCACCACGCCTCCGAAGAATCCTGAATTTCTTGTTGCTAAGATTTTGCTGTGGAACGGGCGCGAGTATAATCACGCTCTCCAATCAGCGCAACGGATCTGTTTCCTCTTTCTCTAAAAATTTCTTCGGAGGTTCTTCAGATGGCAAACGACTCTTCCAATCAGCCTGCCCAATCCATTCCGCCTGCTTTGGGGCGATTAGGGAAATGGCCCGCAGGGAAGATAAAGAACGGCGCTGTCGTGGTTGATAAAACCAAAATGGAGAGGACGAATTGAGCGAGTCGCCGCTTGCACGTTGTCAATGAAGATCATCACGCTTGAACAAGTTTCAAAACGCTATCGCCTGAGCCAACTCGGCTCGAAATCCATTCGCGAAGAACTTGTGCGACTGTTTGCCAAAAGTCGCGTCAATGACAAAGACGAATTCTTTGCCCTGCGCGAAGTGAGTCTGGAGATCGAACCAGGCGAGGCCGTCGGCTTCATCGGCCCGAACGGTTCCGGCAAAAGCACGATTCTGAAATTGCTGGCGCGGATCATTTACCCGACTTACGGCAAGATCACCGTGCGCGGGTCTGTGGCTTCGTTGATCGAAGTCGGCGCGGGCTTTCATCCCGAATTGACGGGGCGCGAAAACGTGTTTTTGTACGGCTCGATTATGGGCATGCGCCAGGCCGATGTGCGCGCCAAGTTCGACCGCATTGTCGAATTCGCCGAACTCGAACGTTTCATTGACACGCCGGTCAAACGTTATTCGTCGGGGATGTACGTGCGGCTGGGATTCGCCGTCGCCGCGCACATCAACCCGCACGTGCTGCTGGTGGACGAAGTCTTGGCCGTAGGCGACGCCGTCTTTCAAAACAAATGCCAGCAACGCATCGAAGAATTGCGCCGCGACGGGATGACCATCATTTTCGTCTCGCACGATATGACGGCGGTCAAGCGGCTGTGCAACCGCGTGTTCTGTTTGCAGCAAGGCCGTGTGTTGGCCGAAGGCGCGCCGAGCGAAGTCATCGCTCGCTATTACGACGCCATCGGCCTAACGCCGGAGGAACTGTTATGAAGCTGAGCGTGCTGATTTGCACGCGCAACCGCGCGAGGTCTCTGGCGGCGACGCTGGAACGGTTGTTCGCGCAACGCTTCGTGGGCGACTACGAATGCGAAGTGCTGGTGGTAGACAACGCTTCGACCGACGACACGCGACAAGTGATTGAGCGATTCGCCGAGCGCGCGCGGTATTTGTTCGAAGCCCAGCCGGGACTTTCGCGCGCGCGCAATGCCGCACTCAAAGCCGCACAAGGCGACATACTGGTTTTCACCGATGATGACGTGTTGGTGGCCGATGACTGGCTGAACGAAATTCATCGTGAGTTTGCCGAAGATTCCCAACTGGCTGTGCTGGGCGGGCGCGTCTTGCCGGCGCGCGCGAGCTTGCAGCCGGTGGCGATTTTCCCGCTTAACGAACGCCGCGAATTCGTGTTTCCCAGCGGCGGCGGCGTGGCAATGGGCGCGAACATGGCTTTTCGCCGCGAAGTCTTCGACCGCGTCGGCCTGTTTGATGTTCGGCTGGGCGCAGGGACGTTCTTCGCGGGCGGCGAAGACATAGAGCTTTTCTACCGCGCGCTGCGGGCCGGGTTTAAGTTTGTTTACGCGCCGAACGTGTTGGTGCATCACGACCACGATCGCGAAACTTTGGCGCAGGCTTGCCGATTGAGTTACGGCTACGGCAAAGCATATCCGGCTTACATTTTGAAACACGCGCTGGCGGGCGACCGATACGCAATGCGAATGGTCTACTGGCTGCTGCACGAATTGCCTTCGCGTTGGCAACGCAAGCCGGAAGATAGCGCGGATTCATTGCAGCGTCGCCGCGCGCAGATTCGCGGAACCGTGATCGGGCTGCTTACCGCTCCGCTGCCGATGCTGTTTGGAAAAGAACATTGAATCTTCAATCTACCAAAGACGAACGCATTGCCGTTTGGCGCGAAGCTCTGTTACTACCGGGCGAGACCGATTTGATCGAAAGCGGTTTGCGCGAACTGGCGGAGTATTTCGGCATTTCGCGGGAACAGGCGCGCCGGCAATGCGAAGCCGCGCTGGCTGAATCCAAACGCGAATGGGAAGCCGCGCCGCGCCGCACGCCGGACGAGATCAAAGCGTTTTATCGCTCGACGCGCAGCTACGTTTTTGAACACGTCTGGTGGCACGCAACAGACACGGCGGTGAATTCGGCCAATGTTGAAATTCTGAACTTCGCCCGCAGCCGAAGTGCGCGTCATTATTTGGATTTTGGTTCCGGTGTCGGTGCGAACACCATTCTATTTGCGCGGCACGGTTTCACTGTGACGCTGGCGGATGTTTCCGCGACGATGCTGGATTTTGCGCGCTGGCGTTTGCAGCGGCGCGGCATTGCGGCGGAGTTCATTGATTTGAATCGGCAGGTGTTGCCGCAGGAGCGTTTTGATTTCGCCACGGCGGTGGATGTGCTTGAGCATTTGCCGCAGCCGAAAACGGAACTGGCGCAATTGAGCCACACGCTAAAAGACGGCGGCGCGCTGATCTTCAATTGCCGTGCAGGCGAAGACCCGGAACGCCCAATGCACGTTTTGAAAACCGAAGCCGCCGTCTGGCAGGCAATGCGCGCTTGCAGCTTTCGCAAACTTGACGCGGAACCATTGCAGCAGTTGGAACTGTTTGCCGTCGAACGAATCGCGCAAAGCCGTTTCAATGCCTGGCGCGTTGGTTTGTACGATCGGCTGCGATTCAGCGAACTCTTTGCGCCGGGCGCGAACGGACACGCTGTGCGCCATCCGCAACGGATTTACTTCGAGCGAATCGAAACCGTCTTGAAACCGCAAACGCGCTGGCTGGATGTCGGATGTGGGCGACAACTGCTGCCGTGGTGGATGAAAGAACAGGCCGAATGGGAAGCGCGATTGGTGGCGAGCGCAAGTTTGCTCGTCGGGCTTGATCCTGACTTTGCGGCGGTGCGCGACAATCGTTCCTGTCATTGGCGGTTGAACGCCACCGCCGCTGCCTTGCCGTTTGCTGATGAAAGCTTCGATCTGGTGACTTGCAATATGGTGTTTGAACACGTCCGGCAGCCGCGCGAAGTGCTGACGGAAATCCGCCGCGTGTTGCGACCCGGCGGACGTTTGCTGGCGCTGACGCCGAATTGGTTGGACATCGTTACGCTGACCGCGCGCGCCGTGCCGAACCGCTGGCATCCGGCAATTGTTTCGCGCCTGGAAGCGCGCAAGGCCGAAGACGTTTATCCGACGTATTTCCGTTTCAATCGCCCTGCGACCATCGAGCGTTTGTTGGCGAAAACAGGTTTCAAACACCGGAGCATCAAACCGCTGGAACAACCCGCAACTTATTCGCACGTTCCCATCGTCGCGCGCGCTGAACAGCTCTGGCACAAATTAGCGCATCGTCAGCCCGCCTTTCGCGGCGCGCTGTTGATCGAAGCGGAGGCCAAATAACTTCATGCCGAATCCGCCCGCCGTCAGCATCATCATTCCTGCCTACAACGTTGCGCCGTTCATCGTTGAAACGCTGGCGTCCGTTTTCGCTCAAACCTACCGCGACTTTGAAGTGATTTTGATTAACGATGGTTCGACGGACGGAACGGCGGAGCAGGTCAAACCCTTTCTCGACCGCATCGTTTACCTGCAACAATCGAACAGCGGCGTGATGGCGGCGCGCAATGCAGGCTTGCGCGCCGCGCGCGGACGTTACATCGCGCTGCTGGACAGCGACGATCTGTGGCAGCCGCGTTTTCTGGAAGTGCTGGTTGGCATGCTCGAAGCGGACGCAACGCTCGATGTGGCTTATCCGAACGCCTGGTTTTTCGGTTCGCCGAATTTCGACGGCAAGCTGCATCAGGACGTGATGCCCGTGGCCGAGCCGATCACCTTCGACCGTGTGTTGCGGCGCGAATGTCACATCTTCGGTTTATTGGTTTTTCGGCGCGAATTAATTGACCGGCTCGGCGGTTACGACGAAAGCCTGCAAGGGCAGGGCGCTGAAGATTTCGAGTTGTGGTTGCGAATGCTCAAAGCTGGTTGCCGATTCAAGTTCACGACCGAACCGCTCGCCAAATACCGCTGGCGTCACAATTCGCTGTCGAACACCGGCGTGGGCATTTTGAGCTGCGTGGTGTCGGTTTACGAAAAACAGTTGGGCGGCGAACTGACCGCAGGCCAGCGCGAATGGATCGAAGCGCAATTGCCGAATTTGCGCGCGCAGTTGAGTTACGCGCGCTTCAAGGAAGCATTGAAACAATCGCGCTATGACGCCGCCGCGCGGCATCTGGCCGAAGCGAATCGCTTTTATCGCCGCCCGAAATTGGCACTGCTGCAAGCCGCATTGAAGCTTGCGCCGCGATTAATGGCTAAACTAAAAATGTGGGACGGGCTTTAGCCTGTCCCACATTCGACAAGGGAATTTTGGGAAACTTTTTGCTGACGATTGCTCCTGAACACGGTTCGGCCAATGCTGCCGAACTGTTTCGGCGTGGCTTGAAATGCGCGCGGCAAATCAAAGAGCAAACGCCTGCTTCGCTGATGGAAACGAGTTGGGTGCGCACGGCAAGGTTTCCGCGACGGAACGGTTCCGGCTCCGCAATCGCCACACACGAAGCGACGCAAAGCTGGCTGCTGGCTGTGGGAACCTGGTTTCACGCCGGCGGCGCGGCTTCGGGCGAGGAAAGCCGTTTGTTGGTGCGGGCGTTGGAAATCGGCGCGGACAAGCTGGCTAATGAATTGGAAGGATTTTTCGTCATCGTCTTTGCCAACGGGCGCACGCGCGAAGTCTTCATCATCACGGACATTATCGGCAGCCGTCATTGTTTCCTTCGCCGGCTTGAAGATTGCGTCGTGCTTTCCACGTCTTCTTTGTTGTTGGCCGGACTGGCCGCATCTACACCTGACAAAACAGGCTGCGAAGAGTTTTTGCGCACCGGCAGCGTTTACGAAGGTCGGACGCTGTTTGAAGAAGCCCGCAAACTGCCGCCGGCCACTGTGCTGCGATTGGCACCAAATGGTGAGGCCGAAGAAAAAGTTTATTGGCGAGTCGCTGATCTTGCCCCCGAACGTTACGACGGCAAACAAGCAGTCAAACAGTTGATCCCCGTGCTGATGACCGGCGCGGCTCGCATAGGCAAATTGTTCGCGCGCCCGGTTTGCGATCTGACGGGCGGTTATGATTCGCGCGCCGTGGTGGCGGCTTTTTTGAGCGCGGGCGTTCGCTTTGAAACCACA